>SLFV01000236.1 GCA_007124075.1 Roseimaritima sp. | reverse complement strand
TGTGGGGCGAGGATAGCCGCTGGGCATCGCTTGAAGAGTGCATGTTTCTGCGATGGGAACACGCGATCGATTCTTCGTTAAACCGACGTTGCGACCAAGAGCCTGCGTGAACGGGCAGCCAATCCTCTCGTTCCCCCCAATGGTGACCTTTTAATGAAAAACCCGATTCGGGCCGCAACCGTCCAGTTCCAGCACCGTGCCGGAGAAAAATCTTTCAACTGGCAGCGAGTTGCGACGTTGACAGCTCAGGCAGCAGCAAGCAATGCGGAATTAATCGTCTTTCCGGAAATGTGCCTCACCGGTTACTGGCACGTTCGCAAATTGAATACGCAACAACTGGTCGCGCTTTCCGAACCGGTGCAAACCCCCGCAGGTTTCGGGCCGTTGACCGAACAATTGTTGCACTTGGCAGACCAGTGTCGCGTGACCGTGGGTGCAGGATTGATCGAACGGGATCAACAGAACCGGTTGTACAACAGTTACGTCGTTGCGATGCCAGGGGGGCAAATGGCGGTGCATCGTAAACTGCACTGTTTCATCCATCCGCAGATGGCTTCCGGGAGCGAATTCACGGTTTTTGATAGCCCCTTAGGAGCACGAATTGGTGTTCTGATTTGTTATGACAACAACATCGTCGAAAACGTCCGAGTGAATGCCTTGTTGGGTGCAGAGATAATTCTGGCACCGCACCAGACAGGTGGCTGCCGATCTTCCAGTCGGTACGGGATGCGCCCGCTGGATTTGTCGTTGTGGGAGAATCGTGACCGCGACCCTCAATCGCTGCATGCTGCGGTCAACGGCCCTCATGGACGGGGCTGGCTGATGCGCTGGCTACCTTCACGAGCCCACGATAATGGTTTGTTTTACATCTTCAGCAACGGGGTTGGACGAGACGATGATGAAATTCGCACGGGCAACGCGATGATCCTGGATCCTTATGGTGAAATCCTGGCCGAAGCCACTGCTGCCGACGACCAGATTGTCTGTGCCACGCTGGAACCGGAGCGGCAGACCGATAGTACCGGTGGCCGCTGGTTGATGGCCCGTCGTCCGGAACTTTACACCCCGCTAACCGTTCCCAGCGGAATTGAGCAAGATATTCGCGTTGTACGTTTCGGGGCCTCAGGGTCAAAAGCCTCTGGCAACGACACGGCTAGCCTCGATCAATAAATCTGATTGCAACGATGTTGTCCGTAAGCTACACTCCCCCGGGGGGTTAATCGTCAGACTTGGCCCGGCTTGGCCTGCGATAATTCCCCCCAAGCCCCTGGGAAGACAGCTTGACCATCGAAGGCAGGAGGCGGCACCGCTTCTGAACTGAAACCATGCGCAAACCGACCATATCCCCGACACGGATTTCCCGCACCCTTGCCTGTCAACCGCTCGAAAATCGGTTGTTGCTGACATCGCTGCACGAGTCACAATTATTTCTTTATCTTCTGAATGAAGCTCGCCATGATCCCGCGTCCTATCAGGCTCGCATGCAGCAACCGATTGATCTGAGCGGTTTGGTCCCGAGGCAACCACTCGCGATCAATCCGTCGTTGACCGCCTCCGCTCAGTTTCATTCTGCGGAAATGGCGACACACAATTACTTTTCGCACGTCAGTGCTATCTCTGGTCGCCATCCCAACGGCAACGCGTTGGACAATGGCTACCCGCTGCCAAGCTTTTGGGAGCGAGACGCAAATTACATTGAATCAATTGCCGCAGGAACGCTGACTGCCTCTGCCGGGCGGGCGTTGGAGCAGCTAACGCGGTCGCCAAGTCATCGTGCGCACTTGTTCGGAGAAAATGCTTTTTTTGCCGCCAATCGTGAAGGGGGGGTTGGGTACGCATTTGATCCATCTTCGACCTACAGCCATTACTGGACGGTCCACTTGGCCCGCGCGGAACCCACCGGCAATTTTCTGACCGGAGTCGTCTTTGAAGACGCCAACCAAAACCAGCAGTACGACCTCCGGGAAGGGATTGCAGGGGCGACCGTAACCATCGGCGGGCAGTCGGTGCTGACCAACGAGGCAGGTGGCTGGGCACTACCCGTCCCGGCAAACGAATCCTTGACCGTCATGGTCCAACATCCCGACTGGACCTTTGACGCAGTGACCCAGGTTGATGCCAAGGATCTGAATGTGCAGTTGGACTTTCAATATCTGCCCAGCAGTGGCAGTATCCTGGGTCGCGAAAGTTTTGGCGATTGGCAAGAGGTCACTGACTTCTCCAATATTCCCGGACCCACAGCAATTGAATTGAACTGGCTTGATTTTGATGCGGGCCAACCCGGGGCGATCCTGGCAAACCTTGCAGTCGTCGATCCCATCACCGACCAGCACACGATCTCCGTGAATGATCCACGATTCGTTGTTCAGGAGGGAATTTTACGTCTTCTCCCGGGAGTTGCACTGACGTGGCTGGATGCCCCGGACCTGGATCTACAGGTTACCGCTACCGATGCTCAGAATCCTGAACGAAATTTGACTCGCACGATTACCCTGGACCTTTCGGACTTGCCATTACCGCCAATGGCACGCGACGGAGTGCTGGGGACATTCTGGGGGGAATCGTTGCTGATTGACCTTGGTCCGTTCATTGACCAGGGTACCGATCCGTTGGATTCCGAGGGACTGGAGTTCCTGATCGATGACTTAGCGGGGGATCTGGAACCGGTGGAAGTTTGGCAATGGCAATTTACCGCAGCGCACGAATTTGTTGGGGAAACGTCAGTGTTGTTTAGGATTGCGGATGTTGCGGGTCGGACCAGCGATTGGTCCGAACTGACGATCCACACTGTCGCCAGCCCCCTGCAAAACCCGCTACTGCATGCCGACGTTGATGGCGATGGACATGTGCGTGCCAATGACGCATTGCTGGTCATCAATCGGCTAAATCGCGCGGGTCAAACACGGGTACCGATATCGCTGGAGGATCGAGACCATTTTTATTTAGATGTCAATGGCGATTTATACGTCGACCCGCTCGATGCGCTGCTGGTGATTAACGCGTTGAATCGCATGCAACGCGAGTCGGCACAGTCCTTGGCGCCAGCAGTCCCCTTTGCGACACGGATAGATCCGCTCGCGGTCGATGTGTTGTTGGGGGATTTACAAGGTGCCCTGAGCCACGTGGGTTTAGAAGCCGAACGAATCGACGGATCGGTGTCACAATGGTTCGAAGACAATCTGAACCTAGCTAACGATCTGCTTGGCGGAGTGCTGGCCCCATACAGCACCGCCATGGCGGGTCGACTGTCTCAGACAATCGCTACCTTCGCGTTGGACCTGCTGACGGGGGAAGCCCGGGTTGCGGCACGACAGGCGATTGCTGAACTGCCTTGGTCCGAGATCAGCAAAGCTTGGTCACATCGTACGCCGCTTGCTTCGCGGGGCGCGACCAGATAGATCTCAAGGACTGTTTTTTTGGTCCTACGTCGGTTGTTTACTTTCGTTTTTTGGATTTTGGTCGCGGACGCTTCGCGGCAGGTAACGCTTTGGCTGGTGGCGGATTGAAACGCTCGTTGATGCGGTCTGCAAGCGACTTATCCTTGCTGCCTGGTTTGCCCTGAGCCGCTGCGGTTGTTTTTCCTGAACCTGTATCCGCAACCGCGTTGCCCAGCGACAGGTATCCCCCCTCAGGCTTTGGCGGAAGCGTATTCTTTACCAACTTTCGCTCCGCGATCCCCCACAGGCTGCTGGTAATAAAGTAGATGCACAGACCACTGGGAACACGAAAAAACAGAAACCCCATAAAGATCATCATGTAGGTCATGACTTTTTGAGTCATCGCGGTTTGTTCGTCAGTCGCGGGAGGCATAAACAGTTTCTGCTGCAAAAGAAACAGCCCCATAACAATCATCGGCAAAATATTGAAATAGGGCCCCAGCCAACCGGTGCCACGGCCAGAAAGATATTCCCACAACCAGTCACCCCAGTGATACAGCATATCGGGAGCCGCCAAGTTGCTGCACCATTGCCAGCCCGTGTACAGCTCGGCCTGTCGCAATTCGATGTCGACCGACAAGCAGCGGTACAAGCCCATGAAGATTGGCAACTGAATCAACATCGGTAAACAGCCTGAAAGCGGATTGAAGCCGACACGTTGCTGCAGTTCGCGCTGCGCCTTCAAACGACCTTCCATGTCGTCTTTGTACTTGTCCGCAATCTTTTTTAGCTCGGGAGCCAATTCCTGCATCTTCTGCGCGTGCAAAGCGGCCCTTCTGCCCAACGGAAAAAGGCTAAGTCTCACCAGCAACGTCAACAGCACAATGGCGAGGGCGTAGTTGAAAACAAGGTTGTTTTTCAGGGCGTGCAGCAACCACTGCAACGGTTTAGCAACCCACGGAAACCAACCGTAGTAAATCGCGCTGGATAATCCGTGGGTCTCCATCAGCCCTTCGTCTTTGGGACCCGCGAATAGACGAAACTGGTGCCGCAGCGATTGTCCAGCAGCAACCTCGACCGTTTCGCTATCCAAAAAGAACGACGAATTTGCGGCCCGCTCCTGATGCCGAGGAATCGATTCGATGTCACTGACCAGAGTACCAACCGCAGTTTCAAACTCCGTCAGATAGGGCTTTCCTTCGACCGGCAGGAATGCGACCGTGAAGTACTGCGAGTCAACGCCGATGTAGTAAAGCTCGCGTTCGGCATTGGGGTCATTTCCAGAGATCAAAACTTTCGCTGCGGGACTCTGTTTTTTCCTGGCCTCCTTCAACAAATCGTAGGGTGACCACAACACCTCCTGGCTGCCGGTGTTTTTGTAGATTAAATCCCGAGCCCCGGCACCCGAAAACATGCTTCGACTGATTTTGGTCGAATACCACCAGCCCTCAAGGCTCAGGCCATTAGGCCCTTCCACTCGATACGCCAGTTGCTGAGTCGACGAGGTCTGGTTTTCAATTTGCACCTCCATGTCGATCAGATAACTACCTGGCTGGATCGCGTAACGTCTGACCAATTCCAGCGACCCGCCAGCCACACGTTGCAGCCCTGACGAATTCATCGGAAGTCGAAATTCAGCCTGTTCGCCAGCGGATCGCTCCTGAGCGTCCTGGCGGACACTCCAGATAGCTTCGGTCTGGGAAGGCAACCCCGGTAACGTGCTTTCCGAGGGCCTGAGGCTAAGGTTTCCAACCCGGGACAAGGAGACCAGACATGAAAGCCGATCCAAATTCCCCTCGATTTCGTCAACCCCACCGCGACTGGATAACCGCAGCAAATCCAGCGGTTGTTCGGACAGCACCGCCACGAAATCAAATACCTCCCGCTCGGCTTCATCGGCTTCATCGACTTCATCGGCTTCCTCCGGTTCCTCCCGACCCTCGGCATTCTCCGGGTCCTCGGAGATTTCGGCAGCAGCATCCGACGCGATCGGTCGCATCACCTTGACCCGCACCTTGGTCCCGGGCTCGTAACGTCGCAGCGACGATTCCAAGTCACGGCGGACCGCAACGGGCTGATCATTAATCTGAACGATGCAGTCGCCCGCGACCAAACCGTCGCCCCCCCCGGAGGCAGTCGCCTTCGCTTCGGCGGCAGGTGTGCCCGGACCGACAACCTGAATCTCTGGACCCGGTAGACCTGGACGGTCTCGCAATGCAAGGTAGCCCAAATACCCCCCAGTGACATCCACGCGACGATACCGCAGACGACCGTTCCGATTCCGCTCCGTCAACTCAATCCGCTCGATCCCAGCCCCACGATTATTCAAGTAAACCAGCATGTGGTAACCCGATTCCGGATCAAACGATCCCAGCGTCGTCCACTGCGGCTTAGCAGCCGACAGCGGTTTGATCGCAACATCGTTATCATCGGCCAACAGATCATCAATCGCAGGGCGCATCTCCTCCGCGAATTCCTCGCGACCGAAATCCTCCCCTATCTCCTGGGGGGGAAGCGGAGGGGCAAACATGCGGTTCAACGAGATGTAAATAAATAGAAACGCGGTCGATGCAACGACCCAAGCGAAAAGACGACGTTCCACGAGCGGCTAATTCCGATATCGATGAAAGACGGACTCAACCGCAGGAGGTTTCGCGCGTGCCCGCCAGGGTGATAACAAATGATGCATCTTCATTCTGGCTGTCGCGGCGACACTTGGAAACCGCAAAACGCGTCTCCTGGGGGAATTCTCCGGTGGGAGCGCGGCCACCCCTGCCAATCTGGACGCTGCAAACCGCTAGGCAGCCCGATGAAAGCCCAGTTGCTGGCTGGAGATGAGGTCGACGGCCACGACTTCTGCCCAACCGGGTAGCGGTGGCGACTTTTTCGACGCGATCCCGATTACCAATGGTCGTTCCTTCCCCGCCGGACGAGAAACCATCCCGACCAAGCCCGCATGGACTCCCACCGCATTTAATTTATTCAAATGTCGAAGCAAACACAGGTTGCGCCGCCGATGCCAAAATAACAGGCTTGAAATCGGTTCGCTTAAAAGTTCGAATCGTATTTCACGGCGACAGACGGGCAGCATCGCTGTTGCCATGGCAATGAAAAAGTCTGGCTGCAACTGCACTTTACGCGACGAAACAATGACCGGCGTCTTCGCCTGCTGGTCGGCCAAGTCGACCATGTATTTTACGAGTGTTTGCATCGTTGTTAGCCTTGCCTGAGCCGCTTTAACAACCGCTGATAATCAGCAGAGTCCGAGGGATCGTCATCGAAAACGGTGGGACCAACGGGTGGAAGCTGGACATCAATGTTCTCTTCGACGATCAGCAGGTCCGCATCGTCGCGGAAATGAATATCGCTGTTTCCCTCCTCGTGGGGTGCATGAAAAGCCAGACCGTCCGTTACAGTTGCTGCGGGAGCATCACCATCGACATTGGATTGCTTTTCCTCGCGAACCGTCCCCGCTGCTGCTCGCAAATCATTTACCTCCCGGTGCAGCGTTAACTCAATCGCGTCGGGCTCGTTACTCTCGTAGAAGTCGACGACTTTCGGTTTCAAGGACCCGACGGTTGGCAGATCGAACTCCTCCTCAAACCCTTCGCCAAAAAACCCATTGGGGTCAACACCATGGGCCATCTCTTGCGCGATCGCCAGCGAATCGGCATCGGGGTACCGATCATCGGACGCTGCAGGCAGATTGCAGTCGGTCAGTTCCTCTACGATTGCGTCGGACAAGGCGGCAGGCCGGACTTCGATATCCCAGCTTTCGCATGATTCAACCGGTAGGATCTCGCAAGAACTTGTCGATGCTAATAGGAGCGAATCCGCGGAATCCGTCGTGTCGGTGTCCGCAAGCTCTGCTTCGCAGGCGTTTCGGGGTAATGAACGGTCAATGTTGGTCGCGTCCGTGCCCGCTTCCTCAGCGGGTTCTTCCGCAAGCTTCAACAAAGACTGGCTAACACCCTCCAGATCGGCTTTGGTTTTCGCCGCAACCGTATCCAGGACCTCGGCACGTTCGTGATCGGGCTGTTCGTCTTCCACCGTTAGAGGCCCGAATTCAACGATATCCTGAGTGTTCGAACTGTTAGCCACACTAGCAGGGTCCCTTAGTTGCGGTTCCAGCATCGGGCTGGGCAGTTGCCGCGACTTGCTCCACGCATCGTTGATCAAATGGGCATCAATAACTTCGCCAGGATCGCAACGCAAGGCCTCCCGCATCAATTGCTGAATCAATCTTGGCACGCCGCGGGACGCAAAGTGTACCGCGGCTGCGGCAGCGTTATCGATCCTCAGTTCCGGCGTATGCGACGCGAGCGTTGCTTGAATGTACTGCGTTGTTTCTGTTTGGTTGAAGGCGTGCAAGTAACAGCGTGTTGCAATTCGCTGATTCAATGACTCCATTTGGGGCTGGTTCAGGCGATCTTCCAATTCGTGGTTCCCTGCCAACAGTGTTCGCACACAGGACCGACCGTTGCGAACAATGTTGCTGATCATGCGAATCTCTTCCAGCACGACATCTGGGAATGTTTGTGCTTCGTCCACGATCAGCACTAGGCCTGAACCACGCGACTGCGCCCCCAACGTAAGTCGGTCGATCAACGACAGCCGCAGTTCGCCCTCACTTAGATTGCGGTAGGGCATATTCAGTCGGAATAAAATGTTTTGCAACAAGCTTTGCTGGTCCCGGGGAGCCGACTCAGCCAATAACACCACATCAAACTGTCTGCGTAAGCTATCGGCTAGGCATTGGCACAGCAATGACTTTCCGATTCCTGACGGTCCAACAAGGATTCCCAATCCCGCATCATGTCGCAGTGTTGCCTCAAGTTGTTCGCGGCAAGCATGGATCGATCCGATCGGTTGATATGTTCGTGGATCGGGGGCGGCTGAAAAAAGCACAGGTTCAACAGACTTTACGCGTGTCATGAGTTGGTTCTGCCGAAAGGAGGTTTGGCAATCGCCATAATACGGATATCAACACAGGGGTTTATCGGCTGGCTTTGGGTTAGACTGTAGCGGTTATTCTGATTTGTCTGGCAAGGAAGGCTTGGATTACACGGCGGACGCTTCGGACGCAAGGGCAAACGGGAGCGGTTTTCGGGCAAGCTCCCCCGCTTTCATGCGTCCCAAAGGGTGTAGACTGCCTAGCAGATGCTATGAAAGGTTGGAAAAATCCAGATCTCCACTCAAACGCCTGTCCGGACGTTTGAAGCCGAACAAGGGATCGGCCCTACAGAATGATTGGGCGTAGAAGATTCTCGATCAAGGACGATGGTCAGGGCGCAATTATCCTTGCGGATGCAGCAACGGAGAAACAGCGTCTGAAGGAAGGATCGTGGGTTCGCCGCGTGAAACTGCTTGCTTTGAGGGAGGATTCTTATGGAAATTGTGCGTGCGGTACGAGCCGATGATCTGCAAGCATTAACCGACCTGATCGGAAAGGCCACTTACGGCCTGACCTCGCTGCAGATCAATCAGTCGCAGTTATGGGAACGGATCGAGCGTTCTGTTTTTGCGTTTCACCGACGCAGTCAGTCACCCGCTGGCGAACCCTACGTGTTGGTGATGGAGGATGGTGAAACGGGAAACCTGATTGGCACTTCCACGGTTTATGCCAAAACCGGTGGCTACGAACCGATGTACGTATACAAACTGCAAACCGAAACACAGCAATGCTCGCATGTTACCGACGTGCAGGCACGGCACAGGACCTTGCACTTGCAGCGGATTTACGATGGTCCGAGCGAAATTGGCAGTCTCTTTTTGCTACGTCGTTTCCGCGGGCACGGTCGCGGTCGTTTTCTGTCCCTGGCTCGTTTCGCTCTGCTTGCTCAGCGTCCTCACCGATTCGCTGATGTGGTAATTGCGCAGCTTCGTGGTCGGTGTGATTCCCAAGGCAACAGCCCATTTTGGGAATTTGTAATGAGGCCATTTTTCAAAATGACTTTTTCGCAAGCCGATGCATTATCGACGGTTTCGAAAACGTTTATCGAGCAACTGGCACCGCGTTACCCTCTTTATCTGGACCTGCTGCCCAGGTCGGCGCGTGATGTCGTTGGCGCGGTACACGGAGAGACGTCACCAGCGATGAAATTGCTGTCCGCCGAAGGTTTTCTCACAACCGACCAAATCGATATCTTTGACGCAGGTCCCGTGATGGCCTGTCCGGTGGCGCAAATCAAAGCGGTGCAGCGCTGTCGTCGGTGCACAGTGAAGCAGACGACTGGGCAACTGAATCAGCCAGTCCACATGATCAGCACCTCCAAGGGCGGCTTTCGAGCGATCCTTGCACCCGCGACCGTTCAAGGGGATACCGTTGTATTAAACAAAATCGACGCCCAGCGAGCGCGGATCGGATCAACCTCCGAGGCATGGGTCATGGCAATGTCCGTCCATTCGACCAACCACTGATGCCGCTGCGGGCCAAGCTTGAGAACCTAAAGCCTCTCAGCGCATCACACGACCTGTCAAAACGATCATTTGGGAAGCTTAGGGATTTTTGGCATCGCTTGGCTGGCGGTTTTTCCCGGTTCATCTGGGGAGACCACCGGGGGGAAGCCGTTCAGATTACGCCAGATTTCGTACCACAAAGGGACCTCATTCAGCAGCACCCAGCCGTTGGCCCGGACGCCTTGGCGGAGAAACCGTTCCGTTGGCCAAGGCGCATCTGTCTTGTCGGGAAGGACCAAGACGCGGAACTTGCCCCTCCCATCATCGGTCGCGTCGACCGAAATAATCTTGCCACCGAACGTGCCCACCGCAACCGACGGCCAACCCGTGAACTGCACGGCAGGCCAACCCTCGAACTGCAGCCGAACATGCCGTCCCGGTTCCACCAATGGCGCGTCGTTACCGCTGAGCCAAATTTGGACCGCACGGTCGGATGTGTCCGGGACGATTACACACAGCGGATCACCCTCCTTCAGGATCCCGCTACCCTGATTGGCGAAAATTTGAGTCAGAAATCCATCAAACGGAGCGTAAACCGACTGCGAGCGTTGTCGCTCGAACATCGTTTCTTGGTTAATCAGCGAGATTCTGGCGGAATTCACTGTCGATTCAGCAGCAGCGACACTGCTTTCCGCGTTTGCCACATCTCCTCTCGACTTGCGCAACTGGGCTTGCTTCTCGTCGATATCGGCCTGTGCCTTTTGCTCCTTCGCGATCCGTTCGCTATCTTTTTCCAACAGAAAATTCTTTGCCGCTTCCTTGCGTTCCTCAGCGGTGCGAACATTCGCCTTCGACTCGGCAAGTTTGCGTTCCGCCTCCTGGAACTTTAATTCGGAAGCAATGTTTTCCTCAAACAATTTTTTCTGACGATCGAAGTCCGCCTGGACCTGTGCAAGAGCGGCCTGTTGAGCAAGCAAATTTTGGTTTGCCGCCTCCAATTGGTTTTTCGCCCCCGCAATCGCCGCATCCGCAGCGGCGATCACTTGCTTTTTGATTTCTTCGTAGGACCTTACTTGCGCTTCGTACGTTTCGACGATGGACTTTGTATCGACTAGATTCTGTTTTCGTGCCTTCAGCGAAACCTCCTCCTGAGCCAGTCTGTTTTTCGCTTCTTCCATTTGCTGTTCCAACCGCATCATGTAGGAGGGATCGATGTCAACGATCTCGGCGATCAGATCCCCTTCGCTGACGCGGGCGTTTTCCACAATCCCCTCACCCAATCGCAGTAACCGCCCGCGAATCGGCGATTCCAGCGTTTGCTCCCGCTCCAGGGGTGCATACGCTATCACATTTCCGGTCCCACGCACCGACTGCTGCCAAGGTGCCAAAGCCACTAACAGAAAGCTGAACACCAAAGTGGTAATGATGAAATTACCAATGCCCTTTGCGAACCGCGACGAACGAGCCAACCGCAACGACGGCATCGCAGTTTCGCAATACGCCGGCGGTGCCAGCAAGGTACGCCTTGTCTTGGGTTTGCTGTATTTAGGTGCAACTACTGACACAGCAGCCTCGTCATTTAGGATTTAACGTGTTTCGAATGAATCTTCAGGTCTAAAATCTTGTCGCATCGGTCAGCGATACTTTGTCGGCCCGTCGCAATCACCACCGTCCAAGTATGCTCCGGTGCCAAGAGCATCGATAGCAGTTGCTCACATTCCTGGTCGGGCAGGGCATCCAGCACCGCATCGATCAAAATCATCCTGGGCTTGCCAGCAATCGCTCTGGCGATTGACAACGCACGGCACTGACTTTCCGTCAGCGGCGCACCGCTGGATGCCAAGACGGTGCTTGGCCCGTCCTTTAAACGATCGACAACCGAAAGCAGACCAACCTGTTCCAACACCTCTCGAACCATTAACGAGCTGACATTGGGCCGATTCAGATGAACATTGTCCTCCACGGACGCATGAAAGACCTCTACCCCACGCACCATCGCCATGTGTTCACGAAGCCTGTCAGGCCGTACATCCCGAGGGTCCACTCCATCGATACTGACATACCCGCCGGTTGGTTCGCGCAGTCCGTATATCAGGTCCAACAGCGTGCTTTTTCCCGATCCGGAACCCCCGAAAACCGCCAAACTGGAACTACGAGGAACCACACAGGACACGCCGCTGATTCCTCCCTTGCTTTTCAACCAAGTATACGTTGTCCCGTTTAATTCTAGCGAATTTGCCCCGGCATCCTCGGCGTCACTGCAAATAACATCGAGCGATCCGTCACGACGTTCGATCTTTAAGTCGAACAAAACCGACAGCTTGTCGACTCCCGCCATCATGTCATAGAAGGATTCCATGTAGCTGCCCAGTTTGGCGAAGGTCCCCAAAATCGCAGAAACGATTAATTCGGCCGCTACCAATTGTCCCAAAGTCAGCTCGCCCGTGATAACTAACCACCCTCCCAGCCCCAGCAACACCGTGCTGGCGACCGCTTGAAGGGCAAGCGAAAACATGATTTGGCGAATCAAGATCCGCCAATGGGCCTGGCGCGCTGTCAGGTATTTGTGTGCAAAGTAGTCAGCGCGGTCCAGTGCGTACTCGTTCCCCCCCTCGTTGCGAAACGTGATTGGATTCCTAGCAATGTCCTCCAGCCAAGCGGCCGAGTAATACTTTTGTTTTGATTCATAGATCGCAGTGCCAATCGCTCCCCGTCCGAGGACAAAGACGATGAACAGAATCAAACCCAGCAACAAGATGTCAAAGCCAAGCAACCAGGGATGATAAAAAGCCAGCACCGCCATCCCGACAATCGTGGCCAAAACCATCGAAATTCCATCCAGAAGCAATTTCGCAGAAACCTTCTGAACCGTTACGACGTCGAAAAACCGATTGACTAATTCCGGAACGTATTCCCCATCCGTCTGTTCCACCTCCGCATGCGGAAGTCGATACGCTAGATCACCGACGACCCGGGCAAACATTCGTTGCTGCACAATCTCCGCGACGTACGCCTTTAACGCGCTAATACCCGCGTTAAATCCCAGGAACACAAACAAGATCAATGAGAGAATGACCACCGGCTGTAGGTAGCGACCAAAAGCAACCGTGTTGACTAGTGTTTCCACCGCAATGGGAGTCGCCAAGACCAGCAGACCATTGATCAACGCAAACGTTCCGATCACCCAAATGTCGGACCATTCGGGCCGCATAAAATCCCAGTACCGTTGCAGTGGAGAAGCATGCGTCACATGCTCGGCGAGGGCTTTGACGTGGGGGTGCGGATGCACCACGACGCAGCGCACAACACCGTCCTGAGCGATGGAACTGAGCGTCCTCCGAACACGACGTATCCTTACCGTCCGACTTTGCCGTTCCTCAGCAGCTCGCAGAACTTCGAACCTTGCTGGCTTGACAAGTCGGATCGAAAGCCACTCCGCCTGTGGAGATTCCTGATGCAGGATCAACTGGGCCCCATCTTCGGCTAAACGAATCGCTTCTTCGACCGAACAGTCTAGTGTCTTGCACCGCAAGTTCAGACTAGCCGATGCTTCGATGAACCACTTCCACCACAGGCGGTTGACGTCACCGGGCCAACTGCGGGTAACTTCCACCATCACCCGCTGCGCGACTTTTCGCTCGTAGCCCGCGCGGTCCCGAAGTAACTGGTCGAGGATAAATGTTGCGCCCTCCACCTGATTCGTTCTCGAATCAACCATTACAAAGCTATCTCCGAAGGAACAAAAATGGCGTTAGAACCGCCGTTATCCTCATCGGGCGATCCTCCAAGTCAATCTGTTCTGTAAGCTCGTCATCGTCAGAACGGACCCACCATCCGTTATGCATGCTATCAATGTATCAATGGACGGGGATGGGACTGGAAAAATTTTCGGTTAGCATGGTTCTTATAATATCGTCACGCTGGCCGGTAAGGTGAATTATTCGCGAAGATTTATGCGGCGGATTGACGGGATTTTACCGGATCAGCGCAGTTGGCGAAGGGAAGATTGTGATCGCGGTAGTCACTGTAACTTGGCAGGACGACCGCTGCACCCCTAGAACCACATCAAGGGAACAAATCCTTCCCTTGACGGGACAAAGAAACGCCGTTCGTTGACTTCTCGGGGATTGCAGGTGCCGGTAAGCTTTCTGCATGGTACATCTCAGGCTTTACAACTTCTTCATTGATTTTTTGCCATGGCTGTCTTGTTACAAATCCGCGACGCACACAAACGCTATGGGCAACAAATCCTTCTGGACGGGGCCGAGGCTTCTATCGTAGAGGATGTGAAAATCGGATTCGTGGGCAGGAACGGAGCTGGCAAGTCGACTTTGCTTCGGGTTCTGCTGGGGGAAGAGGAGTTGGATCGGGGAGACGTGATTTGCCATCCTCGGTTGCGAGTCGGTTACCTGCGCCAGCATGACCCGTTTCAACCCAACGAAACGGCTTTGCAATTCTTGATGCGTGACAGTAAACAGCCCGACTGGAAATGTGGCGAAGTTGCGGGGCAGTTTGAATTGAAAGGACGTTATTTGGAGGGACCGGTTTCCTCTCTTTCCGGGGGGTGGCAGACCCGTGTCAAGCTGGCGGCGCTACTGCTCCATGAACCTAATCTGCTGTTGCTGGACGAACCCACAAACTTTCTGGACGTTCGTACACAAATATTGTTGGAACATTTCCTGCGAAATTTTCGCCAAGCCTGCCTTATCGTTTCGCACGATCGTGCTTTCCTCAAGGCGACATGTTCGCAGACGCTGGATCTTACTCGTGGGAAACTGACTCTGTACCCCGGGAAAATTGACGAATTTTTAGCGTTCCAAGAGGAACGTAAGGCTCATGATGAACGGGTCAATGCCACGATCATTGCCAAACAAAAGCAGTTGAAGCGGTTTATCGACAAAAACCGTGCCAAGGCAAGTACTGCCAGTCAAGCACGATCGAAGTCAAAGCAGTTGGAACGTTTGCAGGTTACGGAGATCGAAGCCGATCTGCCAACGGTTCGAATTCGTGCCCCCCAGGTGGAACCGCGACGGGGACCGGCCGTACGGACGATCGGCCTGGCGATTGGATATCCGGGAAACCAGGTTGCAAAAGATATTCAGATCGAGATCGAGCATGGACAGCGGGCAGCGATCGTGGGAGATAACGGACAGGGAAAGACAACCCTGCTGAGGACGCTGACACAATCGCTGTCACCGCTGGATGGGGAACTGCGCTGGGGGCATCATTGCGAAATTGGTGTCTATGCTCAGCACGTTTACACGACGTTGCCTACGGACAAAACGGTACAGGAGTATCTGGAATACGAGGCCACCCCAGGGACGACAACTCAACAGATTTTGGCGGTCCTCGGTTCACTGTTATTTCGTGATGAGCACGTTCAGAAAAAAATCGAAGTCCTTTCCGGTGGCGAACGAGCGCGACTGTGTATGGCGGCATTGTTGCTGGGAACCTACAACATCTTGGTCTTGGACGAACCAGGCAACCATCTGGATGTTGAAACCGTGCAAGCCTTGGCCGATGCGTTATTGGAATACCAAGGGACGGTGATCTTCACCAGTCATGACCGCTATTTTATGAAATTGGTTGCCAGTACGATTATCGAGGTGAAAGACGGAACGGTCCGCAATTACCTTGGGGATTACGACGCCTATCTGTACGCGATCAACAAAGAGGTTGATGATGGTGAACGATCGCGACAACAAGAAAGAAAAAACAACCCCGCCGTGAACGCAGCGGTAGAACAAACTTCTGCAGCGACCCACGATGACCGTCGAAAGCTAAGGAAGGAGTTAAAAAAACTGGAACGAAAAATCGCTAATCTGGATGATCAACGCAAAGAGGTGAACGACAGGCTGATGACATGCACCGATCCCGAACTGGCGACGAAGCTTCATCAGCAAGTCGAAGAGATCAGCGTAGATCTGGAAACCAGCGAAACCCTATGGCTGGAAATCAGTGAACAGGTTGGCAGCTAAATCACGGCTGAAGCACAAAGAGCGGGAGCGTGACCGGACCATGCCCTGGCGCTGGCGCATGGACAAGGGGTCCGCCCGAAAGCCTATCCCCAAAAAGTGGCTCAGCCCTCCTCGGGCACGCCACTAAATTCCGACGCGCGCCAAAAAGTCAGCGACTTGCCCCACCGAATTGGTCAATTGGGGATGGCTCTCTTCAAACTGCTGCTCCAGTTCCCGAAGTCGATCCAGGAAACCACCCGTTTCCGGCTGCGCGTCTTGCTCCAAACTGGACTGCAGGGCATCGGCAATTTCCTTGAACTGATCCCGAACCGCAGGATCAAGGTCCTCGGTTTTTTGCATCTCCTCTCGCAGCGAACTCAGCAACGAAAATAACTTCTCTGTCGACATGGTGTGAGAGTCTCCTGGAAATCTGGGCAAGCTTTGGGGACAGAATCCCCGACCTATATCATTTTCTAGACCGATCCGTAACGAGACAGGATCAATAGCCGACGGATTTCGTTGACCTCCGCGGTCGCCCCCTGCCTGTGATCCCTGCGGCGAGAAACTCGGAGAGATAGGCAAAACGGACAGCTATTGATCCCGTTTCGATTACGCGTCAAAACGCTCGGGACGATTGGCGTCGGGCTTGGGCGGTGGAATCGTCTCTGTCTCCGCTGGAAGCGGTTGGGGGCTGGAATCGCGGAACCGTGGCGGCACCGGATCCGGCGGCACGCCCTCATCGTCCCAGACGTTTGCTTGGTCCGCCTGACGGCGCAGCCATTCACGCAGGCCCTCCTGGACGCTGGTAAAACCACCAAGGTTTTCAACCCAGTCCAATTCGCGGTTGTGGCGTACGCCTTCATATCGGCGCAACATTTCTTCCGCCTGTTGAAATTCGCCGTCCAACAACATGCCTACCAGATCGTGGGGGCGCAGGAAATCGCTCCAAATCTTTCCTGGATCGCGCGGCTGCAGGCTTTCCGCTAGACGATCGCTGGACAGCTGCAAGTGCTGCAATAACTGATCGTCCTCCAGCAATTGCAGTGAACCGGTGGTACGCAGGGAGGCATTTGCCGCGGATTCGCCAGTCCAGCGGCGCGCCCGACCACTGAACTGCGCATCGACATCGACCCCTGGAGGGACAACGCCAGGCAGGGGGAACCCTGGTGTGGGCAGCGGCCGGACGTAGCCGGGAAAAGGGGGCAACGGAGGCACGGGGGGAACAGCGAATCCGGGTCTAATTCCAGGAGCCGCCCTAATCGTACCACCAAACGGACCCACATCAATCGCCGCACCATTGCCCCGGATGCTAATCCCTCCCCAAGGCCCCAACCTCACAACCTGAGCGTGAACCTTGTTGGACACAACGGCTACGACGAAGCTGATCAGTAGCCCCTTGGCTACCAGCCCATGCGATATCACCTTCATGTTGTCATGCTCCCGTGGCGAGGTCAGATTGCTGGCTCTCCCCCGGCGATTGCGGCTACGCGGGGCGAGGGCGAGAGAATTCGATGCGGCACCTTAATTTCCGCATAACCCGTTGTCTCTATCTTCGCACAAAGTTTTCGGAAAACAACTCGGCTGCGAGACGGCGGTGACCAAAATCGCTAGCGAACGATACAATACCGCCCGAATAATCTTAATTGCCCCTTTCCTTTCGCAACGGAACGTCCCATGGCTAAGGCAGCCAAGCATGCAATCACGCCCACCCGGGCTGAAGACTACCCCGAATGGTACCAACAGGTGATCAAAGCGGGCGATTTGGCGGAACCGTCGCCCGTCCGAGGTTGCATGGTGATCAAGCCCTGGGGTTTTGCTTTATGGGAAAGTATGCAGCGGGCGCTGGATGACATGTTTAAAGCAACGGGGCACCAAAATGCCTATTTTCCTTTGTTTATTCCGATGAGCTTTCTGGAAAAAGAGGCCGAGCATGTTGAAGGGTTTGCCAAAGAATGCGCGGTTGTTACGCACCATCGCCTGGAACCCAGCGAAGGGGGCGGCCTGCGTCCCGCCGGGCCCCTGGAAGAACCGCTGATCGTGCGTCCGACCAGCGAAACGATCATCGGAGCCACTTACGCGAAATGGGTGCAGAGCTGGCGGGATTTACCGATCAAGATCAACCAATGGGCAAACGTGGTTCGCTGGGAAATGCGCACCAGGATGTTTCTGCGAACTGCCGAATTTCTCTGGCAAGAGGGACACACGGTTCACGCAACTGCGGAAGAGGCTTGGGAGGAAACACAAGCGATGATCGACGTCTATGCCGAATTCGCAGAGCGATGGATGGCAATGCCGGTGATCCGTGGCTACAAGACGCCTGCCGAACGCTTTCCGGGAGCCGTAGAAACGCTTTCCATCGAAGCGATGATGCAGGATCGCAAAGCACTGCAAGCGGGAACCAGCCACTTCCTGGGGCAGAATTTCTCCAAAGCCCAGGAAATCCAATTCCAGGATCAAGCTGGCGACCTGCAGTTTGCCTGGACCACCAGTTGGGGGGTTTCTACGCGTCTGATCGGAGCCTTGATCATGACGCACAGCGACGACGACGGGTTTGTCCTGCCGCCTCGATTAGCACCAGCGCAAATCGTGATCCTGCCGATTTATCGGAACGATCAGCAACGTTCAGCAATCCTGGAGTACGTCGATTCTTTAAAGGAAGAATTGCAAGCACAAACCATGGCGGGAGCGCCGCTTCGTGTCGAGGTGGACGACCGCGACCTGCGAGGTGGCGAAAAGAAATGGCATCATGTCAAGCGTGGGGTGCCGATTCGGATCGAAATCGGCCCCAAGGATCTGGAGAAAAATGCTGCCTTTGTGGCTCGTCGTGACACGGGGGAAACCTGTTCCATGCCGCGTGCGCAACTGGTTGTCGAAATCGCTGACATGCTTTGCAACATGCAGAAATCGCTGTTTCAGCGAGCAGAGTCGCTGCGACAAGCCCACTCTAAAACCATTGAAACGGTTGATGAGTTTCGCCAGTTTTTCACTCCGGAAAGCCCCGACCAGCCCGAGATTCATGGCGGATTCGCGTACTGTCATTTCGCGGACGAGCAGGATCTGCAGGAACTGCTGAAGGAGCTGAAAGTCACCATCCGCTGCATTCCGCAAGCGGATAACGATCAGCCTGGAAAGTGCTTCGTAACAGGGAAGGCCGCCCCACGCATGGCGATTTTTGCCAAGGCTTACTGAGAACTTACCCAGATTCCAAGAAGCTCCGACAGCGAACTCAGGGGAGCGACAGATCGGAGATCACAAACGTAACGGTGGTCGCCGCGACACCGGTCGGAGTC
>SLFV01000187.1 GCA_007124075.1 Roseimaritima sp. | reverse complement strand
GACGGTCGTGGATATCCCGTTGGCCTGCCAGAGCAAGAGATTCATCCGTGGGCAAAGATCTGCTCGGTTGTGGATGTGTTTGAAGCGTTGACAAGCCATCGTCCGTATCGGCTGCCAATGCCGAAATCGGTAGCGATTACGGTGATGCGGAAGGATGCAGGGACGGCTTTTGACCGGGAGATTTTAGCATGTTGGACTCAGATTACCCGCGACTGTTGGCACGATTGATCGCGAAAACGACGTGGTCGATAACCTTGCCGGCGGGCCAGGAAAACTTTTTCGAAGAAACCGGTTTGGCGACATCGGCCACAATCGATTTGCGTCGTAGCGGTCGGGTTCGCCTGCGGACTCGCGCGCTGGCTGTTCCGGACGAAACGTTAGCCTGCCTGACAAGACCTAAAGAGGTGATCGGGATTTATACCATGGACTTTTCACGCCATGGTTTTGGCTTCGTGTCCGAGCGTCAATTTTTCCCCAACGAGCGTTTGCGTATTCTTTTGCCCAGTTTCTGGTTGACCGTCAAGGTGGTGCGGGCACGGTATATGGGGCCAGGCTTTTTTGAACACGGGACAACGCTAGTTCGAAGATCCGACCCCAGCATCAACGCGTTCCAGGGAATCTCGCTCAATTCCAGTCAAACGACCGCTGCACTTTCGATTCCTGCTGAGCAAGGTACCGCGTTAGACACACTCAGCAACACGACAACCATAAAATGACGGAACTACTTTCGCACGCTGGAGTTCTCTCCCGCAGGCTTCGCCTGATTCCGCAGGTGTCCCTTATTCCTGATTCGGTTGCTGACCGCGGCGAAAGACAGCCACGATATCCTCCACCGGGATGACAAACAACTGATTGTCATGTTCCAAGTCTACAGGGATAGAATTCTTGGGATGAAAAAGGATTTTGTCGTATTGTCTTAGCGGCATGTCGTCGTCGTTCTCGATCTGCGTGCTAATCGCCACGATCCGTCCCGTAATAGTTGGGATTTCCGCAGCATCCGGAAGCGCAATCCCACCGCGCGTTTGACGTTTCGGCTCATCCTTTCGTACCAGCACTCGCGCACCAATGGGTTCAACATATTCGAGTGTCGAGCTATTTTTCTTGGGCATTCGTTCCCTATCCAATCATGGGTTGCTTGGGTTCAACGTCGTGATTCTATGGTTGGAATGCCTTTGAGGGGAAGGATGCTTTCGCTATCGTTGGGATTTCAAGGTGAAGGTGGTGTAATGCAATCCCGAGGGTGAATCATAAGCAAAGTCGCCCGAGGGTTCGAAGTACTTGGCGATCAAATCGAACGGCGGCAGATCGTGCTTATCCAGCACGGCAGACAATCGCCCCAAAGCTGGATTTCCGCTGCCCCCGTCGCGGAGTCGCTGCCGCATGTTCGGGGCTTCGGCCATTTCATAGAACTGGCGGAGCAACTGCTGAGCCCGGGAAAAACCAAACAGAAACGGCGGATCGCCGTCCAATTTTCCCGCAACTTCGTTGGCGACGATTTCAAAGTCGGGAATCCTTTCCAATTTCGGTAACGCCCCCACATTTGTTCTCATCGCACGTTCCAGCAGTTGGGGGCTGTCGGTCATCAGGATGAAGTTATCCAGCAGCGCCACCCGCGGTTCAGGCAGACGTCGGCCTTCGGGAAAGCGATCCGCTGGGGGCCCACTGCCATGGTAGACGATCACACTGCCTTGATCGCGACGAACCATCCGACTGGGAAACGCGTCAGCCAACTTTTCCAGCACCTCGACCGCCTGCGCCCCATCCTTGACCTCGATCCCCACCAACAACGTTTGGCTGTTGATTCGCGCTGGCGGTTCGTACCAGCGCATCACCACGACCCGACCCGTCATCAAATCAATCACTTCGGATTGCAGGTCGACGTCGGTCTGCCGCATGATGGGCTCCTCCGCAAGTCGCTGCAATGCATTCTCACCTTGAAAACGTTCCAAGATCCTCCCTAGACCCGCGTAGGAATTCGCAATGTCCCAAGAGACTGTCGTGTAACTGGAAACGTCGTCGGGCACCCAGGCTGGCGGATGGATGTCACCGCTGTCGGGTCGCACCACTGCGAAAAAGCCATCGCGAGGTTTCTTGATCAGCATGTGTACATGAAAAATACTTTCGAACACCTCCCCGCCGGTAAACACGCTACCGCCAACCCCTCGCAGTTTGCCCAGTCCCAGGTCCTCGATTATCGGCCAAAACAGCGCCGCCGCTCCGCCGCGTGATTTGATGACCCGTTCCACGATTCCGTGAGGATTGACGAAAAACGTTAGTTGCGGGCGAGTCTCTTCCGCGCCGACGCAAGGAGTCAACACCGCACCAAAGTCGTCGTTCTGGGCCAAGCTGGCTCCCTGTGGACCGATTTTCCAGCGTCTCAGCGTCTCCGCCACAACCCCCTCGCCCACCCCTAGGACCGTCACCCCATCGACCTGGCAATACTCCACCGCAGGCCGGTTTGCATCGGGCCCACGGTAGGTCGTGATCGTTGTTTCGGCGACGTCGTTATAGAGGGTCACGTAACCCTGGTTTCGCAGAAGATCCGCCATCGCATCGAGCAAATTTTGCAGCAGGGGACTGTTTTCTTTGGTTTCCAGTAGCCCGATCAAGCCGATGGAGCCAGAGCGTCGGCGACGGGATTGAAGTCGTTGGCGGATCGCTTCGGGCGAATCGTCGTCATCGACAGCGTCATCCTGTTGTGCAGCATCAAAAGGGACGACCGCGAAGGCGACCTCGCCCTGGGGGATGTTCAGCAATTCGTCCAGTGTGATGCCAAACTGGTCGCTGACCGAATCGAACAGTTCTGCGACCGTCAAATAAAGCTCCCCAGCAAGCGGTTTAAGCTGGGGGTCATTCAGCATTTTGGCGAAGGAGCTTTCCCCGACTGCTTGCCTGAGTCGCTGCATGTCGTCAACGCGGGCGTAAGCAAGGACATCGTGCGGGAAAAGATGAGGCGCTCCCGGTCGATCCTGCGCGGATCCGGGGGTCCGCGTCGTTGCAAACGACGATAGTACCAGCGTCGCTACAACCAGAATTTGCTGCCCGTTCATAGTAGTTTCTTTCGTTTCCCAAAAAATTAGAGCGTGGGAACAGTGCAAAGGCAAATCACCGCTGCCAGGGCGATCAACCTGCCGCCACGAAACATTTGTTTTCGACGCTATGACGGAATTATAGCCTTCACAACCGCCATGCCGCTAGAGATCCGTCCGTCATTTAATTTCAGCAGGCGTGGCACCTGCCAGCAGCGGGGCGAACGCGGAAGAATCTAGTGGATTGTTGGCACGACGTTGACAAACCGGTTCAGCGTGCCAAACTTTGGGCTTTACCTAGTGGCCCGAAAAGGAATTAACCTTGCATGGAAAACGTCAATGAACCCCGGAATTGTCGGGGATTTTCGGGTTTCGTGCTGTGCACAGGCAAGAAAGCCTGTGCTCCTGGTGGCACAGACATTCCTGTTTGTGCGGCATTAATTTCTTCTCGGGCCACTGGTCATTATGCCTCGCAGTTCGCTTCCTCCAGACACTTTGACGTACCATGAGCACGACGATCGAACTAACCAAGTTGCTTTTGCCCGGTGAGGAGGATCAGCCGCAGGGCTTGCCCATCCAATCGGAACCAGGGTTTGAGGTTGGCTTTCGATCGGAACTGTCGGGTTTTGAAGATGATGACGTCTTGGTCGATGACGACGACGACAACTTGTATGACGAGGAGGAGGACGAGGATGACGGCATGGAAGCGTCTCCCCCGATCGACGAGGGAGAGGATGATCTGGATACCTTCGACGACATCGATGATGACGATTTCGATGACGACTTTGACGATGACTTTGAAGAAGAATTGGAAGAGGATTACGAATTAGACCTGGACGACGACATCCCGACCGAATTTGGCGGTGCGGGTTTCGACGAAGGTAACGACGACCTGGACGATCTGGACGACGACCTTTTGGATGACGTCGATTCGCTGGATGATTTGGACGACTAACGCGGCCCGACGGGCAGAGCAGAGGGAACATGTTTAAAGCGGTCTCGACCGACGTGTCTTTTCCAGAATTGGAAGAGCGGGTGCTGAAATTCTGGGAATCGTCCGGGGTGTATTCCCAATCGCTGCGACGGCGTCAGGACTCGCCTCCGTTTATTTTTTACGAAGGACCGCCGACGGCCAACGGCATGCCGCACCCCGGACATTGTTTGACTCGGGCGATCAAGGATCTGTTCCCGCGTTACAAAACCATGCGAGGTTACTACTGTAGACGCAAAGCGGGTTGGGATACGCACGGTTTGCCCGTGGAAGTCGAGGTGGGTAAGGAACTGGGAATCCACAGCAAAGAGCAAATCGAAGCTTACGGCGTGGAGCCGTTCATCCAACGCTGCCAGCAAAGCGTTTGGCGGTACATGCGGCAGTGGGAACGACTGACCACGCGGCTAGGCTTTTGGGTCGACCTTGACGACGCCTACGTGACGTACCATCAAAGTTACGTTGAAAGTGTCTGGTGGAGTCTCAAGACGCTATTTGATCGCGGCTTGCTGTATAAAGGTCACAAGATCGTTTGGTGGTGGGCGCAGGGGGGGACTGCATTGTCCTCCGGGGAAGTCGGGCAAGGCTATCGGCAGGTGGCCGACCCAAGTGTCTACGTTAAATTTCCGCTGATTGATCGAAGCGGCGAAAGCCTGCTGGTCTGGACCACGACCCCATGGACGCTGCCTAGCAACATGTTTGCGGCGGTCCACCCCGATTTGCAGTACGCGTTGGTGACGGTTCCCGAGCAGGAGGAGCGGTTGTGGATCGCCACAGATTTGGTGGAGACCATCGCGACGAAGACCAAGCAGTCGTTGGCGGTCGTGAAAACCTGTCAGGGTGCGGAGCTGCTGGGACAGCGTTATCGCCCGCCGTTTGATTTTTACCAGCGTCAGTTGGGCGACGCCCGCGGAACGCTGGTGGACGGAGGCAGTCAGGCCTTGTATTGGCGTGTGGTGGCGGCCGATTTTGTGACCACCGACAGTGGCACCGGCCTGGTCCATCAGGCCCCGGCGTTTGGGGAGGTTGACCATGAGGTATTGTCGGCGGAGCAGGAGCGGTTTACCCAGGAAACGCGCCCGGAGTTGCTCTACTGCGTCGGTCCGGATGGCCAGTTTACCGAGGTAGCGGGGGACTATGCCGGCATGTGGGTCAAGGATGCGGATCGACCGATCGCACGCGAACTGAAGGAGCGTGGGCTGTTGTTCTTCCAAGAACAGTACTTGCACGATTATCCGTTTTGCTGGCGCGCCAGCGACGACCCCTTGATTCAGTATCCGCGTGAAAGCTGGTTCATCCGAACGACGCAGTACCGTGATCAGATGCTGGAGAACAATTCGCAGATCGGTTGGCTCCCTGCCCATATTCGCGATGGTCGGTTTGGTAATTTCTTGGCCTCGAACGTCGATTGGGCGCTTTCCCGCGAGCGTTATTGGGGAACGCCGTTGCCGATCTGGGTTTGCGAGTCGACGGGGCAAATGGAAGCGATCGGCAGTTACCAGGAACTGCTGGACAAACCAGGCGTTCAAGGGACCGAAGCTTGGCAGGCGGCCAAGCAGGTCAGTCCTGATTTGGTCGAAGATTTGAAGGTTCACAAACCGTACATCGACGAGGTTACCTACGCTTCGCCCTTCGCCTCTGGGGCGCGGATGCGACGCGTCAGCGAGGTGATCGACTGCTGGTACGACAGCGGGGCAATGCCATTTGCCCAGCTTGGCTATCCCCATCAACCCGGCAGCGAGGCGGAATTGCGACGGCAGTTTCCCGCCGACTTCATCAGCGAAGCCCTGGATCAGACTCGTGGTTGGTTCTACAGTCAACTGGCGATCAGCACGCTGTTGTTCGGCCCCGATCAGCAGGGAAACGGCGGGGTTT
>SLFV01000433.1 GCA_007124075.1 Roseimaritima sp. | reverse complement strand
CCAACCGAGCGTACAGATTCCAATCGATTTGCCGCAAATCATCTCCCGCGACATAACTGCGAAAGTCCGCGAATTCGACACTTTGACCTTTTCGCGCACTGCGTCGTTCGCCCTTCATCCGGCCACGAAAAACCCGTCTGGAAACAAGTTCCAGTCGTTCCAACCGGGCAATCAGTTCGGGCGAAAGCAACTCGGTGGTGGTAGTGGTCACAGGCGGTTAGTTTTGACAAGTCGGAATAAGCACGCCGCTGCCCAGTGCGCGTGGCGGCGCAGCGGCTTTGAAAATGGGCGGTCCGGAAATAGCTTCTTCTTGTTTCGCCGACCCGTTCTGCGTCGCTTCTTTCCCGCAATTCGCAGCGCGGCGGGGTTCTTGGGGGAAAAGAGGCATCCATGGCGAAGTTATTTCCGACCGGTCGTTCATTGTAACGATTCGGTCCTGAATTGTCGTAGCGGGCAAACATCCCCTGGGGACAGCACTTTGCCGGTGCCGCCGGTTTGCTGGCAACGCAACGTGATGCCCGTCGTCGGAGATTCGCAGGGCTAGGGAGGCGGTGGTGTTGGAAAAAAGCGGGTTTCTACCTACACTTTTGCCACCTCGGGAATGGTTCCGACATGCCTTCGGCGTTTTCCCCGCATCATTACAGCGGGGCGTGATGTCCGATGATTTGATGATCGTGACAGACTTATTTTTCTTAAACCGTGAAAGTCCAACATGCAACGCACACTGATCCTTTTGAAACCTGATTGCTTTCAACGCCGCCTGGTGGGCGAGATTATCGGGCGGTTTGAAAACAAAGGGCTGAACATTATCGCGATGAAGCTGTTGCAGATCACTCCCGCGCTTGCCAAACAGCACTATGCCGAACATGCGGAGAAGCCGTTTTATCCTAGCTTGGAAGCCTTCATCACCTCGGCACCTGTGGTGGCGATGGCGTTGGAGGGACTGGAAGCGATCGGCGTGGTCCGCGAGATGCTGGGGGCAACCAATGGATTGAAGGCGGCTCCCGGAACGATCCGTGGCGATTTCAGCTCCAGTCGGCAGATGAACTTGGTCCATGCTTCTGACAGTCCGGAGTCCGCAGTGAGGGAATTGGCACTTTATTTCCAACCCGGAGAGTTCTGCGGCAGCCAACCGGAGTTGCTGCGATTTCTCCGCGCCGATGACGAGTAGTGTGTGCTATCGATCAACACGCTACCGATCAGTCGCCGACAAGCGTTTCCAATTCTTCCCAGCGTGCATACGCTTGTTCGATTGACGCTTGCAGTTGCTGCAGTCGCTGTTGGTCCTGCGCCAGGATTGCGGGGGCTTGCTTGAAGTATTCGCCCTCCGCCATCTGCGCGTGCAGTTGCGTGACTTCTTGCTCCCAAGCTTCGATTTGCAGCGGCAGGTTCTGCAGTTCCCGCTGTTCTTTGAACCCTAGCTTTCGTCGTGTGGGAGCACTGGGTTTTTGTGCCTGCGGTTTTGCGGTTGTCGACTCGCTGCGTTTGTTGTCATCGGACAGTTGGGCGGCCTCAGCGCGGCGAGCGACCGAACGTTGCCAATCGTCGTACCCACCGACATACTCGTGCAAGCCGTCGGCTTCGTACACGATCGTGCTGCTGACAACATGATTCAGGAATGTCCGATCATGGCTGACCACTAGAATTGTGCCGGTGAATTCCACCAGCAAGGACTCCAGCAAATCCAGCGTCTCACTATCCAGGTCATTGGTCGGTTCGTCCAACACCAGCACATTGGCTGGCTTGGTCATCAGTTTTGCCAGGAGCAAACGATTACGTTCGCCGCCGGACAGAAACTTCACCAGCGTCCGCGCGCGATCGGGGGAAAAGAGAAAGTCTTGCAAATAGCCTAGGACATGCTTGGTTTGTCCATTGATTTGAACTCGATCGCTCCCTTCTCCAATGCTATCCAGCGCGGTCTTCTCATTTTCCAGTTGATCACGCAATTGATCGAAATAAGCGATTTGAAGGTTGGTGCCCAATTGGACCGTTCCCGCTTGGGGTTGTAATTGACCAAGGATCAATTTCAGCAAGGTTGACTTCCCCGCGCCATTGGGTCCGATGACACCGATCTTATCCCCGCGGATAATCGTCGTGGAAAAGTTCCGCACCAGCGGCTGCTCGCCATACCCAAACGTCACGTCACGGAGACTGGCCACCAGCGTCCCGCTGCGGTTGGCTTGGTTCATTTCCAAGCGGACCTGGCCTTCGGCTTTGCGTCGCTCGGCCCGTTCTGCGCGCATCGCTTTGAGGGCTCGGACTCTGCCCTCGTTGCGTGTCCGCCGCGCCTTGATTCCGGTCCGAATCCAGGCTTCTTCCTGAGCCAGTTTTTTGTCAAACAGCGCCGCCTGCTTTTCCTCGGCTTCCAGCGCCGCCTCCTTGCGTTGCAGGAACGTGTTGTAATCGCAAGACCAATCGAACAGCCGACCACGATCAAGCTCCCAAATGCGGTTGGCCAAACGCTGCAAGAATGCTCGATCGTGTGTGACAAACAGCAAGGTTCCCGGCCATTTCATCAAAAACGATTCCAACCACAGTATGGAATCCAGGTCCAGGTGGTTTGTCGGTTCGTCCAGAAGTAACGCAGCGGGCCGTGCGACCAGGGCCTGTGCCAGCAGAACGCGACGTTTCATACCGCTGGACAGACTTGCAAACTCTGCACGGTCATCAAGCGACATCTGCGCGATGATCCGCTCCGTTTGGTGGGTCCGCTCCCACGGTTCCATTACGGAATCGTCGGGAAAACCGCTATGGACGATCTGCTGGACACTGCCTTGCAGGTCGCGCGGCACATCCTGCATCAGCCTGCAAATTTCGGCCCCTTTGTCGACTTCCACGCGCCCCGTATCGGCCTGCAATTCCCCCGCAAGCAACCGCATCAACGTGGTTTTACCCGCCCCATTGCGTCCCAGCAGGCCGATGCGTTGGCCCGGTTCGATACGTGCATTTACGCCATCCAACAGCGCCGGCCCACGGAACCGGATCGACACGTCGACAAGTGTGATCAATGACATCTAACTGATTAGTCGCCGGTGGTGGGGGCTGCCGGAATCTTTAAGTTAGGACCATGCAGGATGGCGTTGCTCAGAAACCGTTCCGAACCGCGCAGGTAGCCCCTGAAAACCGGATCGTCGGCGAGTAAGACAAAACGTCCTTTCCCCATCGGCGAAACCCAAACCGCTGCGGTTTCGAACAGGCGTTGTTCATTTCGTTCACTAATGTACCCCGCGATCGGTTCCCGGTAGATCGCGACTTGCTGAAAGGGATTCTCCGGCAACGGAAAACGCTGTCGATGGTTACGAAACACCGCAACCTCCTGACCGGGGAAACCATACGCAATCGGATGCGTGCTGTCTATTTTGACTTTTAAGAAAACACCCGCAATATTTTCCAGCGCGGCATTATCGGCAGCCTCCGCGAAAGGAATCGTCGAAGCCCTCCCCACGGGCGCTGGCAACGGGGCGGACGAGGCGGTGGAAGTTTCACTCGGACTGGTTTTTGGGATACAGCCCTTGGTTTGCAGCCAGGTGATCGCGGAGGTTAACGCGATCACGGTTCCGCCGCGGGCAACATAACGCTTCAGTGCTTCCGCTTCCCCCGTGCCCCACGAACTGTAGCTTCCCGTAGGCAGCAGAACGCAGCTAAATCGGTCAAGTGACAAGCTTTTCAAGTTACCACTGTCGGTCAGCGTGGCAGGCAACCGCAGTCGCTGATCCAAATAATGCCACAGCGATCCCGAGGAGGTCGCCGTGGTGCCAGGGCCGACGACCAACAGGACTTCTGGCCGCGGCAAGTGCAGCAACGAGTTACTGCCCAGATCGGGACCTGCGAGCGTGTGGCTGCTGAATAACGGCTGTGCGTCAACATCACCCGCCTGGACCGCTTGATCCAAGATCTCCAACACGCGCTGCCAGCGTTGCTTGTTGGGCTGTCGTGCGACAAGGTAGGTACCGCTGGGCCACTGATACTTTTCATCGTCGACGGCGAATTGGATTGGTTTTGTCGCGGTCCTGACCTTGATCTGCCGATCCAGCAACCGGGCAACTACGGTCGGGACCGCAAGCTCTGTCGGTTCGATAGCGTATCCGACAATTCCATCATCCCGACGTAAATGAGAAACGCTAGCCTCCGGCTTCGATTTCGATCCCGACGCTGCCCGCCACTGGGCAGGCAAATCATGGTCGATCAGCGAAATGGACAACCCCAGCGCGCTGGGCAAATGCCAAGCCGAAACGTCGTAGAAGATATTTTGCGGAAACTCTCTTGGTGTTTCCATCAGCGAACGAATAAAAGTGTATTCCGGTTGACCGGTCGGGATCACCAAAATGTTTTCTGGTTTCCAAGTCGTCCCACCAACAGCGATCGGTCGGCCTGGACGATAGCTACGAATTGCATGCCGTCGCAGCAAGTCTGCCGCCAAGTCGATCCGTTGGCGTGTTCCCTCAAGGACATAGCCGCGAATCGCCGACTCCCTCCCGGCAGCCAGAGCGTCGCGATAAAAATTGACTTGAAAACTCAGTAGATCACTGCGTTGGTCATTCGCCGCTTTCAGGCTGGACAAGCTGGTGCGGACTTGATTGGCGATGGTATCTTCGAAATGTCGCTTGCCACGTTCGTTGTGTAAACGCAGCGCTCGAGTTGACCCTTGCTCAAACAGAATACCGACAGCCCCGTGCAGGTCGGGATAGGTGCTCCCTTTGCCGACGTAAAAGTCATCAAATGTTTCTTGGGTGAAGAACGTTTCACCAACCACATCCATTGCTTGGGCATGTTGACGCGCAAAGGCTGCCGTCAACCTGGCGTTCTCGCTGGGCGTCAACGGATTGGTTCGTTCCGGCACACCGGGTTGAAAAAAATAGGTCGACGTGCCACCCATTTCGTGATAATCCAACACCACATTGGGCTTCCATTGGTGGAACAGTTTCAGCCGGCCACGGCTTTCCGGATGAACCAGCGGCAACCAATCTCGATTCAAGTCAAACCAGTAATAGTTTCCACGCCCACCAGGCCACGGTTCGCGATGTTCACGATCGTCGGTCGAGGGGTTGGCGAATCGACCGCGAGTTTCGTTGACCCAATTTGCAAACCGATCCACACCATCAGGATTCAGAGCGGGATCGATCATGTAAATTCCCGCCTTCAACCAGCGGAGTGTTTCCTTGGAGGTGGATGAGACCAGATGGTAGGCGACCAGGGGTGCCGCGTTGGCAGCGCTCGCTTCGTTGCCATGGACACAATATCCCATGTACATTACCAACAACGCGTCGTCGGGAACGCTGTCCAAGCGGCCCGACGTCAATCGCGGACGTTGTTGGGCAATCTCATCTCTGCGTTCCAGATGCTGGGGATCAGAAACCATCAGCGTGACCAATGGCCGCTTCCCATGCGTTTGACCATATCGAAGCAATTCCGCGCGTGGCGATTGTTGGGCCAGGTATCCGAAGTACGCGACCAACTGGTCATGCCGTAAATGCCGCGATCCAATCGGGAAACCGAAAAATTGTTCCGGAGATTGCAAACGCTTGTCTCTGGAATCAGCAGGCAGGACGAGCGTGGGATCTTCGGCCGCCAGCGACGCATCTCCTAGAACGCGCAGCATCAACACGACCACGAGGAGTGGGCCCCATCGATGCAAGCCGGCGGTGAAGGAGCGGAAGCGGTGCAGCCAGAACGAACGGGAAACGATACTCATGGTTGCTGTTTTTTGCGGCGGGGACAAACGGAACTTCAAAGCCGGGCAAACTCGCGACACTACCAAGTTAATTCAACCGAACCGTTTCCGCTGGCGTCGCAGATTTTTTTACCACACGGGCAAAAATGGGGTCGGGCAGAAATGAGGTCAGGTACCGTTGCCGGAACGGCCCTTCGGGTGCTTTGCACAACGGTACCTGACCCCAT
>SLFV01000218.1 GCA_007124075.1 Roseimaritima sp. | reverse complement strand
CGCAAGGACAAATTTTGTGCCACGCCCCGGTTCGCTCTGAACCGTAATCCGGCCACCGTGCCCTTGGATGATTTTTCTGGCCGTCGGCAGCCCCAAACCCGACCCGCCTGTTTTCGTGCTGTAGAACGGTTCGAACATGTGCAACACGGTCGAATCCTCCATACCTTGGCCAGTGTCGATCAGTTCCAACGCCACCCCATGCGGCGTACTGGATGTTCGCACGAACAACTGCCCGCCCCCCCCTCCTTCCATGGCTTCCATGGCATTCTTGACCAGGTTCATCAGTGCCGCTTGCATTGTGTCGCTGTGCACCATGATCGCTGGCAAGTCGGCGTCTAAATACCGTACGATTTCGATATGATGCTGGTCGGCATAAGCCTGGTAGGCACGGAGGACACGATCAATTTGATCGTTTAAGCTGCCGGGGGTCAGGTCGATTTTTCGCAGCCGCGCAAACCTTAAGAAATCTCGCAGCAGGTTTTCCAGACGCTCGCACTGCTGGCGAATGATTTCGGCCTTTCCCAGGGACCGCTGTTTGATCGGCCCTTCCAAATCCGCCAGGTCTTCACTGAGCAGTTCAACGTTCATGTGAATGACGGACAGCGGGTTCTTGATTTCGTGAGCCAGCGAGCCCGCCAATTCCGCCAATTCTTCGTACTGTTGACGGATCTTATCCAAGCCAGACTCGGAACCGTTTGAATCTAAAGGGTCTTCGGCCATCAATCATGATCCCCAACGAGAAACGTTATCAGCGAGCACGCCGGTACTATCTCGATTGACACGGAGGCGAGTCGATATCGTGGAACGGTGTCGTCAATTCCCTAAGTCCTTATCGTTGCGACCTGCTGGAAATCTGACAAGATAGGTCATGCGAAGGGCTCTCGCGACGATTCACTTGCCCGTGAGTCGCTTGGCGGGGGGTTGTCGAAAGAACCGTCGCAGCGGTACAACACGCCGCTGGTATCTTTTATTGATTCACACTTCCCGCTTTCCAAAACAAAACAAGACTATGGCAACTCGGCGTCGTGCTCGGGAAATGGTTTTGCAGTTGCTGTACGAAGCCGACATCAATCCAAGTAGGGATACAGATGCCTCGTTTGCCTTCCTGCTGGCTCGCATGCAAAAACGGCGTAAACTTGCGGAATTCGCAGCCGAATTACTAGCGGGAACGTTGCAACATCGCGCAGACATCGATGAACGCCTGACCGCGTTGACAACCAATTGGTCCTTGGATCGGATGGCGGTAATCGACCGCAACATTTTGCGATTGGGAGGCTACGAAATCCTGTTTGCGGGGACTCCTGGTTCGGTGGCGATTACGGAAGCAATATCTTTGGCCAATCGCTATGGCGACAAGAACAGCCCGCGATTCATCAACGGGGTATTGGACCGAGTCCTGAAGCGAGGACACGCGCCCGTGAAGCGGTTGCAGACCGACACCCTCTCAGAATCAGGCGAAGCTGTCCCGTAACCCCCCCCTTCATGGGTAACATTCTTTCCAGCAGGTTGTTATCCCACGCCGATTGGCATGGGCATCATCACTTCGCATGCCGGACGCAAAACCGCCCCGCTACAACGATTCAGATAAAACTGGCGCGGGGCTTCGCGGCAAAGGCAGAGTGCAAGGAATCGCTGCCCCGGAAGCATCCGAATCGGACTAACAACTCGCCGCGTCGTATGCCCCTTTGAATCCCGGTAATCAAATTCAACTACCCAATGATCGCAGTCCTGAATTGACTGCTGCAGTAGTTTTAACATTGGTCCAGACATCGGAATCCCCCGAACGATTTCTTGGCGTTGGCTCAGCCCCGCTTTTTCAACAGGCTGCTAACTATCGGAAATTATCGGCCCCGGTTTGACACCTTAGGTCAACCGACAATTAAGGACCGCTCGACAATGGTATTATCGGGACGTTTAGCCAACTTTCGAAAACGGAGCACTGCAATTATCATCCGTGAATGAATCCGGTCAAAATCTTTGAAATTAACGCACTTGATGACCAACGCTTGGACCCGTATCGCGACTTACGGAAAACCAATGTCTCGCGTTGGAGCAATTGGCTGATTGCAGAAGGGATACTGGTCACCGAACGTTTATTTCAAAGCGGCTGGGAAATCAACAGCGTTCTTCTGAGCGACAAACGGTTTGACCGCATGATTGGCTTGGTTCCCAAGGAAACCACGGTTTACCGTCTTCTGCACAGCCTTTGTTCTCAACTGGTTGGTTTTGACTTTCATGCGGGGGTTATGGCCTGCGCCACACGCCGTGTGGCGACGATCGACACCGTGGTCTCCCCCCAGCGGTCCCCCGACAAAGCCGCCCCCTCGCTGCTGCTGTGCTGTCCGCACACCGTCTTGCCTGACAATCTGGGATCAATCATCCGTCTTGCAGCAGCTTTCGGCTGTGATGGTCTGATTGTCGGCCCGCAGTCCGCCGACCCTTTTTCGCGTCGATCGGTGCGGGTTTCGATGGGCAACGTGTTCCAAGTTCCGATCCTGCAGCCACGTGATCTACTGGCTTGCCTACGGCGTCTGCGCGACAAGTTCGGATATCGACTGCTAGCTGGCCAGCAAACCTCGCAAGCCGTTGACTGTCGCAACTTTCAGCCGGCAAGTCGTTCTATCCTGTTGGTCGGTAACGAATACGCGGGATTGGACAAGAAATGGCTAGAACTGTGTCAACATGCGCTGGAAATCCCATTGGTGGCGACCGTTGATTCACTGAACGTCACGAATGCGGTGGCAATCTTGCTGTACGAATTACGACACCAGCTCGATCGGATGCGCATGGAAATCAGACGCTAGATAGTCGACTAGCCTTGAATGTCAATCCAGGTAATCTAGGAAACACCTATCGACCCTTCTGGTTATTCTTTTTTTTCTGGTAGTAGTGATCCGATCCTAGGTTCCAGGTTGTGATGCTGTTTATGCCGAAAAAACGGAAGGTTGGGTCATGGAACGAGCGCGAGGTCCTGTCAAGCAGTTGGCGTTATCTCTCGTTACCGTGGGGATTTATGCAGCGTTTTCCGGCATCGTCGCGGGAGCGGAAAAGCAACGGGGCTCCGCAGGGGAGCGGCGCAAACCGGTCCGTCAAACGATCCCGGAAACCATCAGTGCTGGCCAAGCCATTTACAAATTGTTTGACAATATCGCCGGTGGGATTGAGTGCACCCTGCGACTGCAACCACCTCATCAACGATGCGGTCAGTGCGATGCTGGTGGGGGCTGCAATTTTGCCCCATGCGATTCTGCAGCGTGCGACTCGATCGGCTGTAACACCCACTTCGAAGGCATCCGAGGGCAGAAGGCAGGGGAGTGGGTATGCCCCGTAGCGCCAAATCACGCCGGAATCGATGAGGAGACTCTGCCACCGGTTCCTGTTCCGATTCCGACGAAGAAAATACAGGCGGAAAGATCAATGGCCCGTCCGGTTCAAGATCAGGTTCCGCCATCGATGTTGAAAACCATGCCCAGGCTACCATCCAATCCATTGCCCAGGCCGGAGCGAGTCCCCGAAGCGAAACCATTGCAAGATCCACGGGTTCCCGCGCCCACCGTCCCGGACCAATTGAAAGACCCCTTTGAAGACGATCCAAACTGGATTCCTGGCAAGAACGAAAGCATTCGACGAAGTGCTTATTACGAATAGACAGCCTGCCCCAAAAGGGAACCAACCTTTGGGAGGCCTCGCTAAAATCATTGGAAAATCGAAGGTCGCGGGGGTCAATCCCCTTTTTCAACAGGCTGTTCGTCTAGCGAAGGAAGCCGACTGGCGGTGATGATACAAAAACGCAGGCTAGGTACCAATGGCCCCCTTGCCGGGGAGCTTGGCTTCGGAACTTGGCCGCTGGGCGGTCAATGGGGGCCGCAGGACGATACTGAATCCATGGCCGCCTTGCATGCTGCCGTGGACGCGGGGGTGACGCTGATCGATACTTCTCCCGGTTACGGTGGCGGTCGCAGCGAGCAGTTGGTCGCGGAGTTCCTTGCCCAGCGTCAGACGCCTGATTTGCTGATTTCGGCCAAAGCCCCTCCAAGTGAAGGGCCGTGGCCACCCTCCCCCTACTGTCGTTGGCAGGATCGCTACAGCGCCAATTACCTGCAAATACTGATTGACGACCTATTGAGGCGGTTTCACACCGAGCGGGTTGGGCTGTTGCAACTGCACTCCTGGACAAGAGCTTGGAACGATGATCCGCAGCCGCTGCTGGTCTTGCGGCGGCTTCAAGAAGAGGGCAAGGTGGGCATGGTCGGGGTCTGCGCCCCTGAAAACGATCAGCATTGTGTGATTGATTTAATGCGAAACGGCTTGGTCGACACGATTCAAATCGTATTCAACGTTTTCCAACAAGAAGCATCCGCACAGCTTTTTTCCGTGGCGGAGGAAACTGGCACCGGGGTGATTGTGCGCGCCCCATTGGACCAGGGCAGCCTGACGGGAAAATTCCCGGCCGATCACCTCTTTGCTAATGATGATTTTCGGCGAGCCTATTTCGCGGGCGATCGCTTGGCACGGTGCCACCAACGCTTGCAGCAAATCCGATTCGACCTGGAAAGACTTGGTTTGGCGCAGCGTTACACGCTAACCGATATCGCATTAAAATTCGCGATGGCTCCTACCGCTGTATCGTGCGTGTTGGTTGGGATGCGAAACCCGCAACAGGTTGCGACCAACGTCGCCAGCACCGCGCTGGCCGACTTGTCACCCGCCTGCCTGCAACTGCTGCAGCGACACGATTGGCTACGTGGGGTTTGGTACGCGGGGAAATAGTGCTTTAATGGCTCCTGATTCGCCGCTTGATTCTCGGGGAAACCTCGTTTTTCTTGCAACTCAACGGATGGGTTGGGTTACCTCACTTTCGCAAATCAACCTATGCGATTTTCTAGTTTCATTTTCAAGAACATCCGCCGGCGTCCCCTACGGTCGATCCTGACCGTTGTCGCTGTTGCGTTGGGGGTCGCTTCCGTCGTTTCGTTGGTGGGAATTTCGACTGCCTTCAAACAGACGTTTATGAAACTTTACAGTGAAGCGGGGATCGACCTGCTGGTCGTCAAAGGACGTGTTGGGCGACAACTGGAAAGCGGCATTCCGGAGTCATTAGTGGAAAAAGTGCAGGCGATCGACGGGGTCGCTAACGTGATTCCGGGGGTGAACGACGTGATCAGTTTTCCCGAATACGATCTGTTCATGGTCGTGGTCAATGGCTGGGTGCCGGAGTCGTTCGTGTTTGAACATCTGCAGTTGGCAAAGGGACGGTTTATTACCAACCAAGATCACCGCAAAGTGAATCTCGGCTCGGTGCTGGCAAATAACCTGAATAAACAAGTCGGTGATCAGGTCGAGGTTTATGACGGGGAGTTATTTGAGGTCGTTGGGATTTTCGACAGTTTCAGCATCCTGGAAAGCGGTTCGGTGGTGATTCCGATGCGCGAACTACAACCACTGATTGGGCGTGAGGATCAGGTGTTGGGGATGAGCGTCATTACAAGTGACGGAAACGACGCCGAATTGGTACAGCGGGTTGCAGCGGATATTGAAGCCCTGGAGCGTGGGATCGTTGCCCGTCCGGCTCGGGAACACGTAGACAGCCTGACGGAAATCAAACTTGTCACCGCGATGGCTTGGCTGACCTCCGCAATCGCGTTGGTCATTGGAGGTGTTGGGGTGATGAATACGATGATCATGTCGGTCCAAGAACGGACCCGCGAGATCGGCGTTCTCCGCGCGATTGGCTGGCGGCGCAACCGAATCGTTCGGATGATTTTGTACGAGGCCGTTTCCCTGAGCGTGATTGGCGCGATCGTCGGTATCGGCGCAGCGCTGTTGCTGGTCCGCTTGCTTTCTCAACAACCCGCAGTCAGTGGTTTGATCGAAACCGACATTCCCCCCTTCGTGCTGGGCACCGGGCTGACAT
>SLFV01000453.1 GCA_007124075.1 Roseimaritima sp. | reverse complement strand
TCAGGTACCCCTGCGGATGCTGAGACGCAGGAAAAGTTATCGGCTGCGGAATCAAACCTAGGTCGGAAGCTGCTTCATGTTTCAATTATATCGCTCCCCGCTGCCTGCGGCGCTGACTGATCGGTGGCAAGCCCGTTGGGAAGCAAATCAAGCGGCAATCAAGGGCTTTGATCATCCACAACTGCATTTACGTTGGCTAGCCTTGGTTGCGACGGTTCGACCCGCGACGGAATTGGCCGTTTGGCGTATCCCGTCGACCGGAGACTGTTTTTTTGCGTTTGAACGTCGGAAGCCGAAACATGCGGTTCCGATCGGTGGAATCCTTACAGACCGGCACGCAATCCTAACGCCGCCCGCGGGCCTGCCTGCCGCAGGTGTGCTGGAATTATTGCGACACTGTGGACTAGAAACCTGGAGCTTCGATCACCTGCCATCAATCCAATCCGCCCTGCAACCATTCACTAATCAGATTGACCCCGCTTACACGATTCGACTGCCCCAGGGTGCGGATAAGTATTTCGAGCAACTGGCTGTACGGCACCGCAATTGGTGCGAACAGCAGCGACGCAAACGTCGCAAATTGGAACGCGAACTGGGAACGTTGCGGTTCGAATTGCATCAAGCCGACCCCCACGCTTTGCAAGCTTTGATCGATTGGAAAGAACAGCAACTGATTCGGCAAGGAATCTACAACTGCTACCGTGAGGGCTGGGTGCGGGAGTTGCTGTATCAAACTATGCAAACCCAAAGCGAGGGTTTTTCCGGTTGTTTGTCCTGCTTATACGCGGGTGACGAATTGATCGCGACACTGTTGGGGCAACGCAGCGGAACGGTATTCAACGCGTGGATTCCAAGCTACCAACCAAGCCGCGGAAGTTACTCTCCAGGAACCATCCTCCAACTGGAATTGATTCGCAAGCTTGCCGCTGAAGGTATTCAACAAATCGATCTCGGACGTGGCCACAATCCGTTGAAAGCCAAATTGGCGAACCACTTAGACCATCTTGCCATCGGCATTGTTGATCGTCGTCCTTGGCGAAACCGGGTCCGGAAATTCCTCCGCCGTTCGATTCACGCCTGGGAGGCGACCTACTTGGGCAGTTCAACGCTGAACATCTCGCGAAAAATGAAACATCGCTTCCGCAACGCACGCTTCCAGGCAAGCGACGGATAAACCATCCCAGCGATTTCCGCCGCGTATCCTACGGTGATGCTTGCGAAAGTTCTCGCTTTGCTTTATCCAATATCTGCTGCTCAATCCAGTGGTAGGTTGCGGCCATTCCAGTTTTCAGGGTAATCGATGGCTGCCAGCCCAGCAAGCTTTGGATCAACGTGTTATCGCTATTTCGGCCATTAACGCCCTTGGGGGCATCCAAGAGGTAGCGGCGATCTAATTGAACATTGGCGATAGATTCAACCAAACTAACCAAGTCATTAATGGTCACCAACTCGTTGGAACCTAGATTGATCGGCTGGGTGATATCCGAATGCATGATCAAGTCGATGCCGTGCAGGCAGTCATCGATATACATGAAACTGCGGGTTTGCGTCCCATCGCCCCAAATCTCGATCGAGTGAACGCCTAGCTGAACGGCCTCCAGGACCTTCCTGCAGATCGCCGCGGGGGCCTTCTCGCGCCCCCCTTCCCACGTGCCGTCAGGACCATACACGTTGTGAAAACGTGCAACGCGGGTGGTCAAGCCGAAATCTTCTTGAAAATGCCGACACATCCGCTCCGAAAACAGTTTTTCCCACCCATAACCATCTTCAGGCAGAGCGGGGTACGCATCACTTTCTTTTAGTGGTGTGACATTCGACGACTGCTGTTTTTCCGCGTTGTAGACGCAGGCTGAGCTGGCATAAAAATAACGCGAGGCGCCAGCATCGCGAGCGGCAAGGAGCAAATGAGTGTTGATCAGCACTGAAATCATGCAGGCTGCTTTGTTATTTTCAATGAAGCCCATGCCGCCCATGTCGCACGCCAAATTGTAAACATGGTCGACTGCCTGGCAGGCTGCATCACAAGCATCGCGGTCGCGCAGATCAGCGACCCGGTTGTCCACTTCCGGAAAAACCTGATACCATTCGCTTAGTGGTTTAATATCGACAGCGCGGAGTTCGCGGACACCTTTAGACAGCAAATACTTCACTAAATGGCCGCCAATAAATCCGCCTGCACCGGCAATAAGAACTTTGGGGTGATTCATATATCCAATCGATTACAAAGGCATTAAGAAAGGGAAAAAAGTCTGCGGTTGGTCGGCTTGCGGCATCATCCGCGACGTGTTGAAACCCATGCATAGGTTATTCGCACAAACGTTCCACTACGAGCCTAATTACGAAGCCATTGTTTCGCAAATCGCGCTAGAAAAACGGTGTTGGTCACAAGGTATCGCCACGTCAGCCGACGCGGTTCTTGCCACAGTCGGTACAACCATTCCAGTCCGCTGGCCTGCATCCAGGCCGGTGCCATCGACTTGACTCCTGCATGAAAATCAAACGCGGCACCAACGCAAATGGTTACGCCATTGATTGCATTGCGTTGACGAAACGCAAACAAGTCCTGCTTGGGACAACCGAGCCCAACAAACACAATCTTCGCCCCGCTTTGGTTAATACGGTCGGCAACCTCGCGATCTTCCGCTTCGCTGATTGGTCGAAACGGGGGCGCTTCCGCACCCGCAACCAGGAGGTCGGGAAATCGCTCCCGCAGTTTTACAGCGAGCCTTTTCGAAACAAATTCGTTTCCACCGTAGAGATAAATCGGAACTCGTTCGTCCGCCGCAATCTGGCAAACCCGCAGCATCAATTCCGGTCCATAAACCCGATCCCTTAATCGTGTCCCATGCAGCCAATTCATCGCCCAACGCACCGGTTGCCCGTCGGGCGTGACCATCTGAAATTGGTTCATCATGTCACACAGCTCGGAGGTCGCTGTCAGGGTGACAACCGCATGCACGGCGTGGCAACTTACCAGTCCCGGTTGATTATGGGAGACCGCTGAAAAAATCGCATCTGTCGCCTGCTGGTAGTCGACACAACTGACGTCCATGCCCAACAGTTTGACCTTGTCGGGCCATTGGAAATCTGGCATGTGAGCGGACGGACTTTGAGGGGAATCGGTTTCCCGCTTGCGAGTAAGTGAAGTTTGCATAGCTGCCTAGTTCTTCGGAAGTAACGCCGCCAAGGTAGTAGTAGGAACCTCTGAGCCGCAGTCAGGCCGAACATAATGGATACAACTAGCCGTTCCCAACCCAAGGACGATCGCAAAAATGACCGATTCGGGTAGCAGCGGCCCCAAGAAAGCTTCGTTTAATAAACCCCAAATGAATATCCAGCTCAATAAAGCCAAACTAAACACCGAATGATGCCAAGCAGGGTGGTTCTGGTTCACGAGGGGACGAAATAGATTTAACCCGATAAAACCAAAGCCAACGGTAAGCAGCAAAGTACCTAAGATTCCCATCGAAGCTAACGACTGTAGCCAGACATTGTGAGCAGTCCAATTGCCAAAATGGTCCCATACGTAAATGGAACCTGTACGCGAAGTCACAAAAAAACCATGCCCCAAAAAGGGTGACACTAAGAAGTTCTCCCAGATCACCGCCCACATTTCCTCGCGACCGGAGAGGGATTGTATCTGCGCGGACGTTTGTCCTTGCGATAGTGTTTCCGTGAAACGTGTTTGGACGAACTCGATTCGCTTGAGCCCTGGATCAAACAAAAGATATATCAGCCCGAACAAACTACCTGCAATGACGATCTGTGCGATCAAGAACCGACTAGCTGCAACACAAAGTACCAGTCCCAAAGGGATGAGTAGAGCAACGAAAGAAAACCGGTTTCCACCGATGGTCATGCAAGCCAAATGCAAAGCCATGCCTGGAAACAACAAATATCGCGGCCAACGCCAATCCCACAGAATCGCACTTGACGTCAGAATTAAAACTCCTAGCGCTCCCGTTGATCCACCAGCGGTTGCATGAAACAAACCAGTCGAAAGCCGCGTTAGCGCACCATAACGCGGGAACGCGAAATGGAAAACGATCAGTGCGGCCGACACAAAGATTAATAGCACGCTACAAAAGCACAGGAGGCGACTCGTATCTCCCTCGCATCGCCAACGAACTGCTATTACCCACGCCAATAGGATCAGCAACAGAAACGACGCACTTTGGAATAAGGTGGTTGATTTAAGTGGGGACCACGCAGTCGAGCAGACTGCTAATCCGGCGAAACATAAGAAAGGCAGCAGCAATTTCCCGCTCAACGCAAATCGCTGACAGTTCACTTGGAGATAGAGCAGATAACTTAAGATCAGAAATGACGTTCCCCGGCCAACCGCTTTAAGCAGCAAGAAAGCGGTTTGCGTCATGATCGGATCGGAACTTCCTTTGATCGTCAGCGTATCCGCCGAACCGGAAACGGTATTAGAAATCAAGAGAGTGATAACGAGAAAAACCGGCCATGAAAACGCCTCGCCAAAGCGTGTGGTCGCCCGATTCAATTGATTGGCTTGCGTCTGCATGGCAGCGTACGTCTATTGAAACAGAGCCTAAGCACCGACTTCGGATCGCTCGACCGTCGGCGTGTTGGGCTGCGGCCGATCAGTGCGAATGAATTGTGACTTCGCCCCAGAAACAACAGCAGAAGGCGGTCCCGGTGAGTCCTTTTCGCTTGGTGGGAGTAGGATTTTTGCGCGATAGTCGCGTACAACAGCTAGGGCGCACCCTAAGCCCATTCCCATCACCATCCCCAATAGCAAGTTGACCATTTTATTGGGACGACTAGGTTTCGGATTAATCGAAGCAGGCTGGAACACACTGAGATTGGACACGTTATTGTCTTGCATCGCGTAATCCAGTCGCGCCTGCTGCAAGCTTTTTTCCAACCGCACGTAGTTGTCGTTGCGTAGTTCGTAGCGCCGCTGCAGTCGTAGGAAACGGGTCTCGGAGTCATTGAAACGCGACAAATCGGCCGTGACATCTCGCAGTTGCGTCCTCAACAACGCATGCTTGTTACGCAACGCATCCAACTGCGGTCGGCGTTGCACCAATTGCAATTTCGCACCTTCATACACACGGCTAGGACCCTCGACGCGTTCGACCAACTTTGTTTCTGTTTCTGCAAAGATTTTTTCTGCGCTATTTAATTTTTCCTGAACGGCTTTGCGGCGAGGGTGTGCCGGATTGTACTTGGCAGCCAGTTCCTCTTTGTAAAGCTGTAATTGGTAAAGGTCCCGCCGCATCCCATCAATGGCATCGTTTCCCGAGCCAGCAGTTTCCGATACCGCGTCAACGGGTGATATGGAAGCAAGCATTTCCTCCAGCGTTTCGACTTCAGCCTCAGCAGCCCGAAGCTGGGCAGCGGTATCCAGCAGTTCGTTCTCCAGCCGAGCGATTCTTTCCACGTATAGTTTCTTTTGCTCGGTCATCGACACCAAGCCAGACTCGGTCTTGAACTTCTCAAATTCCTCTTCGCTGGTCTGTAGGTCTTGAGCGGCTTGTTCGGTTTGCTGTTCCAAAAACTCAATCCCCCGATCCGGGCGGTGCGTCCGCGTGTACTGTTTGACGTACTGGTCCACCAAACCATGCACCACCTCTTGTGCCAAAGCCGGATCATGACTTTCATAACTAACACTTACAATGTGGGATAACTTATTAACCTGGACCATCACATTTTTTTGTAAATCAATAATCGCTCTTTCGCGAGCATCCAAGTTATTCAGCACTCCACTGGTCGCCAGGAAATTCATCACCGACCCGAAAATCGACATTTCGGCTTTGGCGGGCAAGTCCGATTGCCCCTCGGTAGTGGCGAAGTCGGTAGCGCTAGCAGGTGGCAATTTCTTCAGGATGCGTTCGGCACCCACCAAGTCCACTACGGTACCGAACAAATCTTTGCTATCGATCATGGC
>SLFV01000207.1 GCA_007124075.1 Roseimaritima sp. | reverse complement strand
CGTGTCCTGGCCGACGCGGACTTCCAGGTCGTACAGGGTCGGCGAATCAGGCGACCAAAGCTGGGGCTGCGGAATGTTAAGTACCAGTTTGTCCAGCGGCCCTTCGCCTCGGGCCACGATGCGACCGTCCAGTTTGGCGATGGCGTGTGCGATCGGGCCGCCTGCCGCAGACGCGCCGCCGTGTTGGTCCTGGCCATGCATGCGTACCGTGATTTCGACGCGTCCCGTGATCGCAGGCACGATCCGCAGCGATTCGATCGCAGCCTCGGGCACCTGTTCCAACCAAACCGTTTGCCAGATTCCCGAAACCGGCGTGTACCAAATGCCCTTGGGTTCTAACCGCTGTTTGCCATGCAATTGGTAGGCCGTGTCGGTCGCGTCCGTCACCCGCACCGTGATGGTGTTTTCGCCATCCACCAGCGCGTCGGTGATGTCGAACGAAAAAGGCAGATTGCCCCCGGTGTGGGTGCCGATTTGCGTTTGGTTGATCCACACCGTTGACTGATAATCGACCGCTTCGAAATGAATCCACTGACGTTTGCCGGGGGTCTTGTCGACCGCCAGCGTACGACGATACCACAACGCTTCCGTGGGGCTTAACCGCCGCTGGACTCCCGACAACGGTGATTCCAACGCAAATGGCACGCGAATCATGCCGTCCCATTGCTGCGGCGGCGCTTCCGCGTCCCCGACCGTCACGGCGTAATCCCAGGGGCCGTTCAGATTCAGCCACTGCTGGCGAACCAGTCCCGGACGTGGATAGTCGGTCCAGGGAATCTTGGCCCTGTTCTGCTGCAGCGCTTCGCCCCACGGCGAGCGCATCGTCACCGGATCGCTACCGGCGACACGGACTTGATGGCGAATGATTTGTCCATTAAAAGGATTCTGCCGTGGGTAATCGCCCACGGGATCGCCGGCATCCAGGCCGATCGAAAGCCCGATGATCGGTTGTTCCGCAAGCAGTCCCGGCGAAGGTTGGTGGGCGACCACGTTGTCATCGATTGCGATCGTAACGGTGGTGTCGTCAAACGTCACCCGCACATCGACCGGCCCGCGGACCGGATCGTCCGCCATCACGGCGGTCAGCTTGCCTGCGTTGCGGATGGAAAATGCCGGGCGTCCGTTGACGAAGTGCAACGCGTACCCGAACCGCAAGCCACCCTGGGCCAGGACCACCCCGTGGGGCCGCCGATGACGGACCCGCGCGGTGAGCGTCAGCGCGCGGCCGGCCACCTGAGGTGTTTCCGGCGGCGGGTTGTTGGCAGGTTGGTTGTTGGGGACTGTACCCTTAGGATACACACCGACGCGTGTCGCCCACGCGTCCCACTGCGCCGCCAGTTCACGCACCTTTTCCGGCATCGCGGCGGCCCGATCGTGGGTTTCGGTGCGATCTTCTCGGAGGTTGTACAGTTCCCACCTAGCGGGATCGACACCGCCGGGCGTTGCCACCCCGCGCCCCACCAGTTTCCAATCGCCGTCGCGGACCGCGGCGTTGTTTTCGTGTTCCATGAACAGCGGTTCTTGTCGGGTCAGCGGTTTACCCTCCATGGCCGGTCGCAGTGAAACGCCCTCCAGCGACGGGATCGGTTGGTCGCGCCACGTTGCCGGGTACTTCGCCCCGCCCACTTCCAGCAGCGTTGGCATGATGTCGATCAACTGGGCGGGCGAATCGTACCAATCGGCGCGAGCGGGGATCGCGGCGGGCCAGTGCATAAAGAAGGGAGTCGCCGCGCCTCCTTCGTGCAAGAAGTGTTTGTACAACCGAAACGGCGTGCTGCCCGCGTTGGCCCACGCTTCGCCGTAACTGTTGGCGTGTTCCAGATTCCGTTTTTCGACATCGTAGAATTCGCCGCGGCCCAGCATCCCACCTTCCTGGCAGGCCCCGTTGTCCGACAGGAACAGGATTAACGTATTGTCCAGCGCGTTGACCTGTTTCAAATACCCAACCAATTTGCCGATGTTCTGATCCACACGATCCACCATGGCAGCATAGACCGCCATCTTCAAATCCATTTCGTCCCGCTGCGGTTCGGACAACGATTCCCAAGCCGGGATCCCCGGTGTTGGCGGCGAAAGTGGCCAGGCGGGATCGATCAATCCCAATTCCAGTTGCCGCTGGTAACGCTGGCGGCGGAGTGCCTCCCAGCCCTCGCGGTACCGACCGCGGTACCTGGCAATATCTTCTTCAAAAGCCTGCAGCGGCCAGTGAGGAGCGGTGTACGCCAAGTACAGGAAAAACGGATCGTCCCGGCGGTCGCTGGCCCGATGATCGCCGATGAAGCGGATCGCATAATCGGTAAACGCATCGGTCGTGTAAAACGCTTGCCCAGTCGTGCTTTCGGGCGGATCGATCGGCTGGTTGTCCAGCACCATGCCGCGAGGTTGTTCCGGGTGGAAGAAACGGGTCGCCCCGGGGATGCAGCCGTAATACCGGTCGAACCCGCGTTGCAACGGCCAGCACTCCCGCTGGTCGAACCCCAAGTGCCACTTGCCCGTCATCAGCGTCGCGTAGCCAGCCCCGCGCAGCACCTCAGCGACGGTCACGCATTGATCATTTAAAAAACCGCGATAGCCAGCGACGCCCTGATCGTGGTGGGTTTGCCCGGGCGGATTGGTCATGTGGCCGATCCCGGTCTGGTGCGGGTGCAGCCCGGTCATCAACGTTGCTCGCGTCGGGCAGCAGCGACCAGTGTTGTAGAACTGCGAAAACCGCACCCCGCCCGCCGCCAGGGCATCCAAGTGGGGCGTGTGGATTTCACCCCCGTGGAAGCCGACATCGGCAAACCCGAGGTCGTCGACCATGATCAGGACCACGTTGGGCCGCTGGGCGGACGCCGCCACCGAGACGCAGAATAAAAGAAAAACAGAAAACAGTTGATGCAGTGGTGACACGACCTGGTCCTTGAAAAGCGGCACTGGCGGAGGCTGCATGGATAAGCAACGAACGATCAATCCATGTCCATTCAATTGAGACTTCCCTCGCGAGGGGAGTCGTTGGGAAAGATCTTGAGTGCAGCAAAGCGAATTTGGCAGCTATTGATCGGGCGTTGCGACACGTTAGCTCTCATTGTAACGGAAAGGTCGCGGCCTACGGATGGCAGCAAGCCACAACGAACTTCCAATTTCGCACTTTTCCCGAGGCAGCCCGCAAACATCGTCCAGTCAATGATCCGTTCGATTTCATGGTTGCTGCCCGTGGTGCTTGGCGCCACCGTGTCACCTCCAAGTTGGTCAAAGGGGCTGCTGCCTTTGTGCTTAACAGGCATCCAATGGATTCAACAGGATCGTCAGGCGACGGCAGATCGTCTCGATCAATGACTCCAGACTCCCCGGTGACGTGGCGGCAATGACTTCCTGGTAGATTTCGTATCCATAAGTGCTCGCTGGCGGGATATAACCGGGTTGCCAGTCGTTGGTCAGCGTCGTTACAAGGACAGGGCGCGGAGCAAATCGTTTGCGAAGCGTGATTTGGAATACCTGATACAGCTCGCCCGGGACGAAGACCCACACTGCATCGCCCAGAATCCCCAGTTGCAACACGAGCGGACAAGCTCGGCCGGGCACCAAGTTGTTCAAACGCGTGAGCTGCCGCGTGCGTTGTTCAACCTGCGCGCGACAATCACGGATGCGGGATTCGTCGCCCGCCGCGCGAGCTTCTGCTTCTGCGGCTAGCCAGTGCTCTCGCTCCGAGATTGTCTGTTCCCGCGTCGGCAGATCGTGTCGATAGGGGAGTTCAACCAGAAGTTCCTCCCAGTGCCAAAGGGCTTGTCGACGCAGGATTTCGTCCGAAAGTGGTTCGTGCCGCCAGGTGCCGATCGCTGTTCCGGAGTTGACCGGTCCGGTGTAGCAATATTCAGTCCCGGCGGGCGGCAAACCAGCCAAGGCTGAAAGCGCTGCGTGCCCCACCTGTCGGCCATTGCGATCGGCTACAGCAGGGTCACCCACGAAGCCTTCACGCGGGCCAAGGTCGCCAGAAGCGCCCTGCAGAAACAGGCACAAGCCACCTTCGGTCCGCTCGATGACTTCGCGCATCGCACCTACCCAGTCGGGGCTGATCAACGTGTTGTCCCAGGCCAGCGTTGTCGGATGGCAGGCGTAATTGACGATGGTCGCGATGTTGGCTCCCGACGCATCAGAGATCCTGGCCAGCATCAGCGTATCGTCGGCGCAGCCTGTGGGGCTAAAGCCGCAGACATACCGTCCACGCTCGACGTCAAAGTAGTCGCGATGGGCGGCTAGATTGCAGCGTCCCGTTCCAAACACGATCGTGGCCGAAGCAACGCGGTCCTGGGCTTCGCATGCGAGGTCCGCCATTTGTTTTGCGAGCCGATCTAGATACGGCCCCAACAGCTCGCCACCGGGAAGCTCGCTCCGCGAACGCGACATCCATCCGGCACCATGCGTATGCGACATGGTGACCAGGATATTCTCGCTTTGGACCTTGGTCGCGGTCATAATCGACCGTCGGATGTTCCGCAACTCCTGCGAATCGAGGATGCAGTGATCAAGGGCGAGAAGGATCTGCGGTTCCCCGGCTGTCGCCGCAGCGGGCTCCAACCAGAGCAACGTCGCTTCGAGCGGTCGATGGACGCCGGTTGCACGGTCGTGCAGGGCGGCACCCCACATGCGATGGTAGATGCCCACTGGCGGTGTGATGTCACACCGCCAGATCGCTGCGCGGCAAGTAGCCTGAGGCGTTCTAATGACTTTCATGTTCGTCCTCGAAGAGTGTGCCTTGTGGATTAAGAAGCGCCCAGCACAGGGCATCAATCGCCATGACGCCAGCAAAAAGAAATAGAATCAGATTCCAGTTCCCTGTTTGAGCGACGAGCCAGCCTGCCGTCAAGGGAAAGAGAGCGGCTCCCATGTTGCCGCACATGTTCATCGTGCTGAACACGGTCGCGACATGCCGCCCGCCAAAACTGATGGCCACGGTGTAACCGCTGACACCCCCAAACGTGGCGCAGAACGCGCCCAGCGTAATCAGACCGATGCTGTGATTGACATCATGCACGAAGTACGAAGCAACGATCAGCAGTGAACAAAGGCCCATCCCCACAACGGCGATCCCTTGTCGGCTGAGCCGTTGATTGCCGGTTCGCTTCAACAGCCAGTCGGAGAAGAAACCACCGGTCAGGCTGCCGACGACACCACCGATGCCCGCGACCGTGGTGAGAACGCCCGACCCCATAAGCGTCACATCGCGAGTTTTCAGTAGGAACGTTGGAAACCAAGTCAAGAAAAAGACCATGCCAGCGGCGCGAAAGAACTGCTGCCCGCAGAGTAGCGCCAGCGGCCAACTGCACAGCATGCGAGACCAGTCGACCGGAGCCCCAATGATGGCCGTGATATCTGTTGCGGGAAGTTTTCGAGGCGAGATCATCTGGAGAAAGGCCACCGTCCAGAGGATCCCTGGTAACGCATACGCCCCCAACAACAGTCGCCAGCGGTCAATGTGCAACGATTCGGACCACGGTGTGAGGGATTGCAGGAAAGTCGCGGTCAGAACCGGAGCGATCGCGCCACCGAGCGTCATCCCGCAGGCCAACATGCCGGTGGCCCGCGCCCGTTCGGCCTCTGGAAAGATCCGGCCGAGCGCCTTGGCCGCACAAGGAAACGCACCAGCCTGAGCAGCCCCCATGACACTCCACATCACCAGGAGCGACCAGAAATCGGTCGCAAAACCCGTCAGCAGCGTAGCCAATGACCATGCGACGAAGAAAATCGGCAAAGCGCGACGGCTTCCCAATCGGTCCGCCAACCAACCACTGGGAATCTGCATCAATCCGTAGGAAAAGTACCAGGCCGATTGAACCCACCCCATGTCTCGGGCAAGATTCGTCAACTTCAAGTCACCGGAGATTTCCGCCGCAGGCACACTGAGCGCGGCCCGCTGAAGGTACGCTATCGCTGCTGAAATGCACAAAAATGTCAGTACCTGATAGCGACTGTCGTAGACGTCACTCTCTGCGGTCTCAACCGTGGAGGTACTGGACATGCAGGGCCCCTATGGATTGGTGGCGAGATTCCGCTGGAGCAATGCATAAAGCCGATCGACTTCGGCACGCGTCTCCGGATCGAGCTGCCAGCCACAGGGCTGGACTTGCAGCGTGTTACGGAATAGCCCGCGCTGCCTCAGTAAATACTTTTCAATGGCCAGGAAACCATCCAGCCCCGCCTGAAGCTGCAGCGCGGTAAGGCCGCAGATAGGAAGCGACAATTGGTAAATTCGTTCTTCATCCCCCGCCTGCAATGCGTGCCACAGGGCGATGATCCCATCCAGCAAATCGGTGCCCGGCATGGTGCCCACAATCCCACGACGATAACAGTCGACAAGGTTGATCCCGCCTGATCCTTCAAAGATGCGAGCCTTGCCACCGCTGGCGTCACGCAGCTTCGATAGGTTCGGCCCCAGCGGACTGGCCTCGGGTTTGAAGAAGATCCTCTGTTCGCCGAATTCTTCCAGCAGTCGCAGATACACGTTCACGTCTATCGCCGCGCCGACGTAACTTGAAGCATCCTGCACCACCAGCGGAATTGAGATCCCGTGGGCGATCGCCGCGAAGTACTCGGTGGTTTGCGCCCCTCCAAGTGAAATCGACACCGGCGGAATCGCCATCACCGCACTCGCCCCAAGCCCTTCGGCATGAAGGGCGAAGTCCAGCGCCTCGCGAATGCTCTCGGCACCGACACTAATCACCGTGAATCCGCGATCTCTAACGGCCTGACATACGTGCGTGGCCAACTCTTTTCGACCGTGATAGCCCAACCGCAGGATCTCGCTGACCATCGCGATGACCACACCATCGGCACCCGTCTGAAAAACCCAGTCGATCTCGCGCTCTAGCGTCGGCAGATCGATCGAACCCCCTGCATGCAGCGGAGTGTGCAGGACGGGAAGAACGCCGTGTAATAAGCTGGATGATGGCATGGTGGTGAATCGGCCCTGTCAGGGTTCTCATTGCTATGTGTGTCTCCGATGGGAGATTTCCGCCTCTGAGTGACGGTAAACCCAGCCTTCGGAGGTGACCGTAGGTTACCAATCGCCAACACTGCCGTCACGATAGAAGACACGTTGTAACACTTCCTGCTGGAACGGATGCTTGCGGACCTCGTCTTCGTTGATGGTGATCCCCAAGCCGGGCTGCGTGTTGGGCGTGACGGTGCGTGTGGCTTTGTCGATTTGGAATCCTTCCTGCACAACATCCTGCCGCCAGGGGACGTCGTTATGGACCGATTCGCAAATGATGTAGCTGGGCTGCGAAAACCCGAATTCGACCGAGGCGGCTGTACTGACCGGGCCCTGCGGATTGTGCGGGGCCAGTGCGATGCGGTAGGCATCCGCCAGGGCCGCCACACGCCGAGCCTCGGTAAAGCCACCGCAATGGGTGATATCCAACTGACAGATCTCGCAGCCGCGGACAGCGAAGAGATCGCGGAACGCGGCCAAGTTCGTGATTCGTTCGCCAGTGGCGATCGGAGTCGCCACCGCCGCGTTGATGGCGGCCAGGCCTTCGATGCTCTCCGGCCAACATGGCTCTTCCAGGAAATAAAGCCCGTAAGGATCCAGGGCCTTGGCAAACTGCATTCCCATCGCGGGCGACGGACGAGCATGGCAATCGACCATGATGTCGATGGCATCGCCAACCGCTTCGCGCATCGCACTGACACAAGCGCCCGCCGCCTTAATCGGCTTCAGACCTTCTATCGGCATCGTGGGTGGAACTGCCATCGATTTGAACGCGGTGAAACCCTCCGCGACTGCCTGCTGAGCCAAATGGGCAAACCGCTTGGCGTTATCCACCGGTGTCTCGTAAAAACTTTCCATCGACCCACCCCCCAAATGACAATACAGGCGGATGAAATCGCGGACCGGCCCGCCCCATAGCTTGTGACATGGGACCCCGTGCAGTTTCCCGGCAATATCCCACAGCGCGATGTCGATTCCCGCAATGGCCGTCGAACGAACGACTCCCTGGCCATGCCAGAAGTGCTGCCGCCACATCATCTGCCACAGATGCTCGATGCGGGTCGGGTCCTCGCCCATCAGCAGTTGCGACAAATCCTCAATCGCCCCCAAAACGCCGCGCGTGTGCCATTCCAACGTAGCTTCGCCCCAACCGAATAGCCCCGGTTGATCGGTGATGACCTTCACGAACACCCAGTTGCGCATCCGGGCGTGACAGACGAGCGTCTTGATCGCCGTAATTTTCATCAATAACGGTTCTCCGGGGCCCCCATTGAAAAAGCGCTGTTGCCGGAGAAGATACTTGCTTTTGTCAACAGAAGCAAGTATCCTCCGAGGATGCAGATCGCGAACTTCATTAAAGACGACCTCTCGGCCCGACTGCGATCCGGGCAAGAACTTCCCGCGCCCCTAACGATCGATAGCCTTTCGGAGCACTACAAGGTCAGCTTCTCGCCGGTGCGGACCGCGATTGCCGAACTGATCAATGAGGGACTCGTGGTCAAAGGACCGAATCGCCGGCTGATCGCGGTGCCGCAACCTAAAGGGGATGCCAGTGAACCGATCCAGCCCCCGGAGTTACCGCCAGACCACTTTGCGTTCATCTCCGGCGACTTGATCAAACTTTCGCTACGGGGAGAAGCGATTTTTCTGCGAGAGGAAGCGACGGCGGAGAAGTATGGTATCAGCCGATCCACGATTCGCAGTATCCTGCAGCGACTGGCGGGAGAAGGGGTCCTGGATCATGTGCCGCGTCGTGGATGGCGACTGCGACCATTTCGACAGGATGACCTGCAGGCTTTCATCGAAGTTCGCGAGGCACTAGAGCTGAAGGCGCTTGAATTGGGCCGGTCCAAATTTGTTGCCAGCGACTTGCAGCGGATGTTGGATGCGAATCACTTGCCAACCTCAGCAGACGACCAGGCGCACGTTGATGAGTCCTTACATGAATACATCATCACCAACGCGGGCAATCACTACATTCAGGACTTCTTCGAACGTCAAGGTCGATACTATCGCCTACTCTTCGTATGGGAAGACCAAGAACCGGAGGTCGCACTGGAGACCATTCGTCAGCACCGTGAGATCCTCGCAGCGCTGCTGGACAATAACTGGCCTGTAGCCAGAAGGGCGCTGTCGCATCACATTCGTGACAATCATCCGATCCTTTCGGCCCCGCACACATCCAGACCGGTCAGTTGGTGCTGCGCCCGTGCCGCAGCGAGGTAGCGTTCAAGTGCCGCTTCATCACGGGTACACGAAACGCCGCGAAAGACCATCGCGAAAGAACGTCGGTGCCTCGTGGCGGACAGATTGGCATCCGCCCGGTGGATCGTCATGCCATGATGCGCAACCGCATCGCCCGGTTGCAGTTGGATGGCGATTTCGCGAGTGAAGTCGTTGTGCGTGTAATCGATGATTCCCTGCGAAAAGCCAAGAATATTTGAATTGCCATGAGGCCGAAACCCTCGCCGGTGCGAACCATCGACGTACCGCAGGCAACCGTTTTCAGTATCAACCTGGTCCAACGCTAACCAGATGGTGACCACGTTGGCTGGCACGAAGCAAAAATAATAATTGTCCTGATGCGGGGGCGTGACGTGGTTCGTGCTGGGCGGTTTGTTAAACCACTCCGGCGGTTGGGCCACTACCGATTCGCCAACCAGAGCCTCGGCCAGGGCTGTCCAGCGAGGATGCTGCATGGTTTTGCGAAAGAAATCGTCACAGTCCATGCGGTGCAGTTGCTTCAGCGTCTCAGGCCGCCCGGGATCCTGGTAGAACGCGTCGCCGTCACCAAGCCCCGGCACGACATCTTCGATATAGCGGTCAAGGTTCCGCTGCAGTAGAACGAAATCCGCGGAAGACAGCAGTTGGCGGACGATCACGAACCCGTGTTGCTCGAACGCTTTTTTTTCGATTTCCAAGGGCATGGCGGGCTTCCTGAGGAGGATGCTTCAAGCTAAAAAATGGCATTATATTCGGTCGTTGGTGACAAACCCCGTCGAATGCTGGCAATTTTACCGATGACATCCTAATGCCATGCCTGACTTAAGTAGTGTTTTTAGTCCAGAATGACTAACTGCCTGCTGAAAAACGGTCAGCCCCCATTTTCCAACAGGTTGCTAACCTTCTTCCCTGCAGATTAACGTTGGCTGCCGTAGACGGCTCGCACCAGGAGATTGCCCATGCGACTGAGCGGAGTGAAAGCGAAATTGACGCGTGGTGAGCCTGTGCTAATCACCAGCTGCCACTTCATCGACCCCAGTGTTTATGAGCTTGTCAGCTTGCTGGGGTTTGATGCGATTTGGCTTGATTTGGAGCATCACTCGACCAGCGACGAAACGGCTTCGAATCTGATGCGAGCCGCTCGCGTCGGCGTCTCGGACATCATCGCGCGTCCGGCCAAGGGCGAGTTCATGCGGATGGGAAGGCTGCTGGAAGCCGGCGCACAGGGGATCATGTATCCGCGTTGCGAGTCTGCAGACGAGGCGGAAACGCTGGTCCGTTGGGCGAAATTTGCCCCGCAGGGACAACGCGGCGTCGACGGTGCCAACGGCGACAATCCGTATTGCACGATCCCGATGGCCCCCTACCTGGAGGCGGCGAACGAACATACGTTGTTGATAGCGCAACTGGAAACGCCCACGGCACTCGATCAGGCTGCGGCGATCGCAGATGTACCGGGCATTGATGTGCTGATGCTTGGACCTGGCGACCTGAGCGTGTCTGCGGGAATCCCCTTTCAGTTTGATCACCCGATGATCCGCGATGCCTATCGCCGTGTCGCCAAGGCTGCGAAAAATGCTGGCAAATGGTGGGGTACGGTCAGCGGCAGTCCTGACCACACTCAGATGCTGTTGGACCTGGGGGCAACGTTTGTCTGTCACGGCTGCGATCTAATTATGGTGAAACAAGGGATGGAGCAAATTCAAACAAGTTTCGCCGCGCTCGGCTTTACATTTGATAACCGTCTGGCTGCCGAAGCGGCAAAGCTGGAGTCTTCATGAGAAAACCGATCGGCGTGGTCGGGCTTGGACTGCTGGGCCGCGGCATTACAGCGTGCCTATTAGAGCGAGGGTTTGATGTCGTCGCGGTTGTGCCAACGGCTGCCGAACATGCGGTGGCGTTGCCGATCATCGAACAATTGCTCGGCGAATTAATCAAGCATGGCGATGCACCTGAGAGTGTACTTGTGCAGTGGCGGTCAAAACTGGTTCAGGTCACACAGTGGGAACCGCTGGCTGACTGCAATTTCGTGATCGAAAGCGTTAACGAAGATTTGGAACTGAAGCAGTCGGTGTTTGAAGCAATCGAACGGGTCGTCTCGACGGATGCGGTGATCGCCAGCAACACGTCGGCGATTCCGATCAGCGTTCTCCAGCAGAGGCGAAAGCAGCCTCAGCGGTTTGTCGGCATGCACTGGGCCGAACCCGCACACGCCACCCGGTTTCTGGAACTGATTCGCGGCGACTCGACCTCCGACGAAACAATGTTTCGAGTGGAAGAACTGGGGAGACGCTTGGGGAAGGACCCGACGATCTGCCAGAAGGATGTTGCGGGATTCATTGTGAACCGGATCGCTTATGCGATGTACCGCGAAGCTTTGCATTTGGTGGAAACCGGCGTGGCGGATGTCCAGACGATCGATCGCAGTATGCGCAACACCTTTGGCCTTTGGGCCGCATCGTGTGGTCCGTTTCGTTGGATCGATTTGACCGGTGGACCGGCGCTGTATGGGCTTGCGATGCAGCGCGTCGCGTCGAGTTTGCAAGGCGATAGCGCGGTGCCTGAGCCCTTGCCCAAACCGTTGGCCGAACTGGCCAGACAGGATGCCCGCGGCATCTCCAATGGCCGCGGATTTTATCAGTATACGCCCGAAGAAGCTTCTCGATGGGAAGAACGCCAGCGACGTCATGCCTGGCTGGTGAAAGACTGGTTGGATGCGGAGTTTCCGATTCAAAGCCCAGCCAATCCACCGGATTAAATGAAAAAGGCTGTCTTGAGTGCAACGAATACGAAAGGCTTTTGAGATGCCGGTTTCCCTAAGGAAATATTCCTCGCACGATCAACAGATTTGGGATGATGAACTGGAAGACTTTGTTCCCGATCGCGTGTTTGACGCTCATATCCATCTGTTCAATCCAGACCATCTGGTAGCGACAGAATTGGCAGCGAACCGATGGGGGGCCTCCGATTTCGCCGCAATTCAACAATGGGCCGCGCGACTGTATCCCGGCCGCGAAACTCATTTTCTAGTACTGGGAACGCCGCTACGGGGTATCGATGTTGCGGCTCATAACGACTGGTGTATGGCTCAGGTTCGCCAAGATCCGCAATCACGAATGAACCGACTGGTGACTCCAGCATGCACCGTGGAGGATATCCGGCGCGATATTCAAGAACAACGATTCATTGGCTTGAAACCTTATCGCATCTTTTCTCTCACCGGTGATATCGCACAGTGCCGCATCCACGATTTTTTGTCGTATCCCCAATTGGAATTGGCCAACGAACTGGGGCTGTGGGTGACGATGCATTTGTCACGGTTCCATGGTTGTGCCGACAAGCTGAACCTGAGCGATCTGCGCGATTTCACGTTCAAGCGTTTTCCCAACATCCGGTGGATCTTGGCCCACTGCGCACGCAGCTTTACTTACTGGCCCATTCGCCAAGCGATTGACCAACTTCGTGACCTGCCGAACATCTGGTATGACGTTTCTGCCGTGACCGATGTGCGGCCGTTGATCACCTTATTTTCACGTGAGGATCGGCGACGCATCTTGTATGGGTCTGATGGTGTCGACGCAACCTACTTTCACGGTCAATACGCGGCATTTGGCCGCGCTTGGCAAGGCATCGACGTCGATCGATTCGACCTGCAGTTTCCTCACTGCGACGGCCGACCGATCTTAGCGATCTATGAGCAGTTGCTGTCGATGAAGCATGCTGCGGAAATCGCGCAGTGGTCTGGCGATGATATTGAAAATCTTTTTTGGCGCACCGCTGCCGAGTTGTTTGAGGTCCGCTTCGGCAACGATGCATTTCCCGGGACCTCGGTGGGAGATTCGCTGACACAAACAACTTATGTTCGCGCGAAAGAGTTGATCCCCGGTGGAACGCAATTGCTCAGCAAGCGTCCCGAGATGTTCGCACCAGGGCTCTGGCCAGCCTATGCACGCGAAGCACATGGTTGTGAAGTGATCGATTTGGACGGTCGCCGCTTTATCGACATGACCACCGCGGGTATCGGTTCTTGCCTGTTGGGTTACGCAGACCCTGACGTCAACGCGGCTGTCGGACGCCGTATTGCCATGGGTTCGATGTCGTCGCTCAATGCCGCCGAAGAAGTGGAACTTGCCGAGCTTTTGGTCGCGTTACACCCCTGGGCCCAGCAGGCAAGGTTTGCCCGAACGGGTGGCGAAGCAATGGCAATCGCGGTACGCTTGGCGCGCGCGGCTACTCGTCGTGACAAGATTGCATTCTGTGGCTATCACGGTTGGTCCGACTGGTATTTGGCGGCGAATCTGCATCCGACCAATGCGGTCGACAGACTGCAAGGTCATCTCTTGCCTGGGCTGGAACCGGCGGGCGTACCCTTGGGACTTGCTGGCACCGCGCTGCCCTTCACCTACAACGATTTGGACGAATTGCAGCAACACGTTACTTGCTATGGCTCTGAGATCGCTGCGGTGGTGATGGAACCGACTCGCAATGCCGAACCCGCCTCGGGGTTCCTTGAAGGTGTTCGTGAACTCTGCAACCGTTGTGGTGCGGTGCTGATCTTTGATGAGATTTCATCCGGTTGGCGAATGCACCCTGGCGGGGTGCATCTGAAGTATGGCACATCGCCCGACGTCGCTGTATTTGCCAAAGCAATTGCCAACGGTCATCCGATGGCGGCAGTCATCGGTCGTCGTTGGCCGATGGACGCGGCACAAACATCCTTCATCTCCAGCACCTATTGGACCGAAGCGGTTGGTCCAACCGCAGCGCTGACAACGATTCGCAAATATCAGTCGCTCGACATCGCGTCGCACACCCAGTGCCTGGGAAATCAGATGCGTCTTGCGTGGCACGACCTCAGTCGCCGCTTTGGCGTTCCCATCAAGATCTCAGGACACCCTGCGCTGTTGCAACTAAGCTTCGATCATGCAGATGCGGCTGCATTGGGGACCCTGTTCACCACACGCATGCTTCAGCGCGGCTTCCTTGCCGGTAGCGGTTTCTATCCAAGTTTTGCTCACCAGGAACATCACATCACGGATTATGTTCATGCCGCCGAACCGGTGTTCGCGGAATTGGCGGACGCGATCGAACAAGCGGATGTTCACCAGCGACTGGATGATGCAGGTACCCAGGTGCGTCACTGCGGCTTCACCCGTCTGGCTTGATCGTTGTGTTTCCCGCACGATGCTTATCCGTTTTTCCAACAAAGCTGATCCCGACTCCCGAATGCCCAAAGCTCGAAAATTCGCCAACGGACCCCCTTTCTGAATCTAGGGAAACGTGACGCAAAGCGACCTCGCCGAGGCGTGTTCGCGACACGGGAACCATAGCTGTCGGTTTGACGAGTCGCTTTCGGCGTCGCAGGGCGGGAATCGCAGAGAGAATGTCGCTTGGCAGCAAACGGTCGGCGACGGTGTAGGCGAAACCATGGTCGCTACACCGGCACCATCAGGCAAAACCCTGCCGATTTGAACCGATACTCATCGGCCCTGGTGTTCCTACGGCTTTTCCCAGCGACGTGTTTCTACCGACCGCAGGGCGGCAATGTTGACCCGAAGTGTCTGGATCCCCTCTTGCAGGCTGCAAAGCGGTTGCGTCTTACCTTCGACCGCGTCCAAAAATGCGTCAGCTTGTCGTCGAAAAAGTTCATCTCGCTGCAGCGATGCCGTCGGTTCAATATGCCACGGACCTTGGGGATGATCTGCCCACGACCATCGCCCATGATGCGTTTCGTACCGGACCATGCCACGTTCGCAGATCACCGTTAACGTCCCCTCATCGATGCATTGATGTTGATTGAGACTGTAATTGGCTAACACGTTTGCGTGCCTTGCCATCATATGCACGGTGTCTTCGACCGTTACTCCGTGGAGCACCAAGTGCGCCGCATCGACGGTAACCTCCGTCACCGGACCGACCAACCACTGGGCCGCATTGATGACGTGGGTCAATGCATCTTGGATCGCTCCACCACCGGTCGATCGCTGGCCATAGTAGATTTCCCGATACGCAGGGCGGTAGAACGGGAAATTTTGACCAAAAACAGCCACCAGTTGTACTGCTGAACCAAACCGATCGCTACCTAACGCCTGACGCATCGCTTGGAGTGCCGGATGAGCTCGATAGACGTAGGCAACACAGGCTGTTAATTGCCGAGCTTCGACGAAAGCAAGCAACTCGTCCGCACCCTGCAACGTGACGCTCAGCGGTTTCTCAATCAACACCGCGGTACCCGCCTGGATCAGTTCAGTGGCCATCGAAATGTGCAGATGAGCTGGGGTGCAGATTACGGCGATGTCGGGCTGACTTGCTAAAGCTGCATCAAAGTCACCAAAGCTTTCCATTAATCCACAACGCTGCGCTACCGCAGTCCGCACCTTTGGGTTGGACTCGCAAAGGACAACCTCAACACGCTGCGTTTGCAGAAAACAGCGAACATGACGCTCGCCGATCGACCCCCCACCGACAACCAGTAATCGCGGACGTTTCGTCATCACTGCATCCTTTAGTGCGCTTTCGCTGGTATTCTGCACTTTAGGCGAACACCTTGTGCCAGCGGATTGATATTGGCACGAAAAAGGCCCTCGTGGAAAATGGAGGTTCTGACACCAACCCACAATCCAGAGAGCCAAGGAAGGCGAAGTGTAATTCCTCCCGCCGACCGCCGCAAGCTCAGCATCGCGGAAAATCGAAACCATCCCAGCACGACAAGCGAGCCAGACTCGCCACCCCCAATGAACCGCGTCGGCACACCACCGAGGCCCGTGTGCCGCTGTGAGGAGGCATCGCCGTTTTCGCGACTGCGACCGCTTCTATGAACTGCTTCAGGCGGTGGAAAGAAATACCACGTCGCTGATGTTGCCGCTGTTGTCGTTGGTCCTGACGAAGTTCAACCCGAAAGAATTAAGGGTATTGGACGCTGGCCATCGACGACTCGCCGACCAAGCGATTTGGGCCCTGCGTTGAGGCGGCCAATATCCATCACAACCCAACACCGGGGGCAGGCGATGGAGATTGGCTTTATGAACTGCAAAGGTAAAAACATTGAGCTGCGTCCCCTTTCTATCTCGAAGTGGCCCCACTGTGTTACGTCGACATCGACACCTTCCTGGCGAGCTTCTAATCATCCCCGACTCGGGTCGGCATGGGGAACCTGCGCGCAGGGTGTAAGATCAACACGAATTTTGCCTGCAGCAACCTGCCAGATGCCGTCGAACAGGCCTCCAATCGGCGGTCCATCTCCGGAAACTGCCAGGGATTGGAGGATTTCCTCTGGTACCCTGTACGGAAATCAAATTTCCTATCAGTACCCACAGAAGCTCTTGACACCCCGTATACCGATCGGTATACTTCCTGAAGCCGCCATTCGATTGGCGGCCCTGCTGGATACTTACACTGTAACTCCGACCGTGGTTCGACAATGCGACTTGTGATTTGCTTTTTCTTGATCAGCGTTTGCAGTTCCAGTTCCCTGCTGATGTCGCAGGATACTTACAAGCATCAGTTCCAATTCGACGCACTGGCACTTGACGGTTCGTACTACACGCTTTCACAGAACGACAAACAGGTAAGTCGGGCGTTCATTTTCCTGTCGACCACGTGCCCCATTGCCAAATCCTACATACCCGAACTCAACCGGATCACGAAGGGCTTGCCAACGGGAACCGAGCTGTTTGGGATCATTTCGGAGACTGGTACAACCAGGCAGGAGGCGGTAAAGCACTTTGCAGATTACGAAGCTGCTTTTCCGATTCTTTTTGATGCCTCGCATTTATTAAGTTCCACTCTTCGCCCGACACACGTGCCTGAAGCTTTCGTTTTGGACGCCGCAGGAGAAGTCGTTTACCGAGGCGCGATCGACAATGGCTACGAGTCCATCGGACGACGGCGGGTTAACGTGGAGAATCACTACCTTGAAGAAGCGATAGCCGCAGCTGCAACTGGAAGAAAACCGCTGGTCTCTCAGACCAAGCCGGTCGGTTGCGTGCTATCCCCAGAGCGATCGTATCCCACAATCGCCGCAGTCACCTACGCTCGCGATATTGCGCCGATCTTGCAGCAGAGATGCCAAAACTGTCACCGCCCGGATCAAGTAGCTCCGTTCGCGTTGACGAATTATGAAGAAGCCAAAACGCACGCGGAGATGATCGTCGAGGTGACGCAGCGTCGCATCATGCCGCCGTGGATTCCGGGGCCAGCAACCGCTCATCGATTTGTAGGGCAAAGGTATTTAAGTGACCGTGAATTGGACTTACTGGCCAACTGGGTTGAGGAAGGATGCGTGCTAGGTGATGAAGCCGACCTGCCTCCGCCTCCGAAGTTTGCCGAAGGGTGGCAGTTGGGGCCACCCGATCTTATCGTGAGGATGCCCGAGCCGTTTACGGTGCCAGCGAGCGGACCAGACCTGATGCAAAACTTTGTCATCCCCGTCGACATTCCTGAAGACAAGCTGGTTGCGGCGGTCGAGTTTCATCCTGGGAATAAACGTGTTGTGCACCATGCGGTTTTGTTCCTTGACGATTCAGGGCAAGCGAGAAAGCTGGATGCGGCGACACCTGAGCCAGGCTACGCCAATTTTGGAGGGCCAGGTTTCCTGCCAAGTGGTGCGTTGGGTGGTTGGTCGGTCGGCAATACCGCCCGTCGACTTCCTAATGACATGGGGAGATACTTGAAGAAGGGAAGCGACTTGGTGGTTCAAGTTCATTATCATCCGACGGGAAAAGTCGAAGTCGATCAATCGGAGATCGGTCTCTATTTTGTCGACAAGCCCGTGGAAGAGTTGCTCAAGGAACCAGCGAAATTGGTTGGCAGCATCTGGATGGCGAACTACGAAATGGACATCCCCGCTGGTGAAGCGAACTACCGACGCTCGACTACGTACACATTACCGAAAGATGTAATCATGGTCGGTATCGTCCCCCACATGCATTTGCTGGGCAAGTCGATGCGGGTAACCGCCAAGCAGCCGCGAAAACCAATGGAGGTTTTGATTGATATTCCGGTCTGGGATTACAATTGGCAAGACGAGTACTATTATGAACAACCGATCCACTTGAAAGCCGGGACCAAAATTGTCATCGATGCGGTCTTCGATAATTCGGCAGACAACCCGTCCAATCCATCCTCGCCGCCGCAGCGTGTAACTTGGGGGGAAGAGACGACTGATGAGATGCTGTTCTGCTTCTTTTTGCTAACGTCCGAAAAGACCGAGGATTTGATCTACACGATCTTTGACAACCTCGGGCACGACATGAAGCAGAGTCGAAAGGACGTGAGCCAAACACCATGAGCACGTCCGCTGTCGCTGGCAGCGGTTCCACTCCGGTGACGGCTCCTCAGGAGAATGTACTTTCAGGGAATGCATCAGTGCCAGGTCGACGGATTCATGAAATCGACGCGTTGCGTTCGATCGCCCTGATGCTGCTGATCGCTTATCACGCGTTGTGTGCCTTTCAACCATTTGCCTGGATGTTGGGGCTGGTCGGGTTTTCTAAGCATCTGCCCGGACTGTGGATGTTAGGCGAGTTGCTCAATACTTGGCGGATACCTGTTTTGTTCTTGTTGGCTGGCGTGACTGCAGGTCACCTGTTGGACAATCGGCAGCCAACGGAACTGCTTCGCTCGCGTCTACTTCGCCTGGTGCCTCCACTGTTGTTGGGGATTTTCCTTATTGTTCCGCTATCGAGTATCCCCTTCCAATTGCTTCACCGCCTTCCGGTTCAATACACGCCGACCTCGGGGCACTTATGGTTTGTCTGGAATTTGGTGGTCAATTTCGTGATCACTTTTCCGCTTTTCGTAATTATCAAGCGTTTTCCGCGAAATTTCTTGTTGCGGTTGTTACGGGTTTGTTCGCCGTATGGATGGTTGATCGGCCTACCAGGATTACTGGGATTGACCACCACCCTTCTCGAACCGCACATCACCCCCGACTACTTTCCAGTTTTTTTTATTCGATTT
>SLFV01000003.1 GCA_007124075.1 Roseimaritima sp. | reverse complement strand
GTTCCAGTTCCTCAAAGGCTGCGACCACTCGCGGATCGAAGTGTTTTCCCGCATCACCCGTGATGATGTTGCGCGCGACCTCGTGCGAATAGGCGTCTTTGTAGACCCGCCTTGAAGTGAGCGCGTCATAGACATCTGCGACGGCGACGATGCGAGCTGCAAGCGGGATCTCTTCGCCCGCCAAGCCCTCGGGATACCCGGCACCATCCCAACGTTCATGGTGCGATTTGGCAATATCGCGCGCGATTTGCAAAAAACGGGTTTGAGGATAGTTGGCCAGCGCTGCCTCCAGGGTCTCAGCACCGATCGTCGTATGCGTCTTCATGACCTCAAATTCCTCCTTGGTCAGCTTTCCTGGCTTTTGCAATATGCAATCGGGGACACCGACTTTACCGATGTCATGCAGTGGACTGGTTTGATAAACCAAGCGAATGAAGTCGGTGTCGACGTCCACCACGTGTGTCGGGTGTTTGGAAAGTGATTCGGCTAAGCATCGCGAGTAACGCTGGACCCGTTCGAGGTGTAGGCCGGTTTCTTGATCTCGCGACTCGGTAAGTTTCGCCAATGCAAAGATCAACGTGTCGCGAGTCTCCAGCGACAAAACACGTTCGCCGGCGCGCACGCGTGCGGTCAATTCCGCATGGTTAAACGGTTTGACGATAAAATCATCGGCGCCCGCAGACATGCCCTCTACGATTTCCTGCGAGCTGCCATGACTGGTCAGCAAAACCATGTAAACGTAGCCTGAAGCGGCTTGGCGACGAACCGACCGACAAAGCGCTAACCCATTCATCCCCGGCATTTCCCAGTCGGTGATCACAAAGCGAATGTCGCCTTGTTCAATCCGAGCTAGGGCAGCCGTTCCATTGCCTGCGGTTTCGACGTGGTACCCAGAAGATGCCAGCGCCGCACCTAGTATCTCCAGCGTGATTTCATCATCGTCAACGATCAGGATCTTCATTTTCGGACCTCCGTCGGAGTGGACTGAGCGAAATCGCCAAGCAGATGATCAAGCTGTTGTTGACACGTATCCAGCGACTCCTCCAAACGCGCGACCAAAGCGGCTAAGTCGCTCCCCTGAGGCCGCTTGGCAGCCTCCTCAATCTCCCCTGCAATCCGGCTAACCATGCTTGCCGAGACGTTGGCTGCGGAACCTTTCAAACTGTGAGCAAGCAGCCGTAGTTGCTCGTAGTCTTGCGTCTTGATCGCTGTGGCGAGGCTGGCTGTATGATCATTGACGCGGCTGCGAAACTTCTCCAGGACCCGCTGAATGACCGTTTCATTGCCACCGCATCGATCACGCAGGGCATCCAGGTCCACCGCGTTTGCAGCGGCTAGCTCCGCCATGCACTCGTTCGGCTGCGAAGCGTGGTCCGGTCTGGTGGCGTCTTGAATGGGTCGGTCGGCCGGAGACAACGTCTCGGTCAATAGGTTCAGCAATTGAATGCGGTCGATCGGTTTCGTAATGTAAGCCGACATGCCAGCTTGCAAGCACCGTTCGTGGTCGCCTTGGATGGCTTGGGCCGTCAGTGCGATGATTGGTAGCGGCCGGCAAGTCAAGTGAGTCAGTTGGTTTGCATGCTCGAGATTGCGAATCATCCGGGTAGCTGCAAGTCCATCCAGACGCGGCATCTCACAATCCATCAGGACCGCATCGAATGGCTCGTTCCGAAGGGTCTCGACGGCTTGCTCTCCATCTTCGCAAAACTCCACGCGATAGCCTACCGAGCGAAGCATTTCCCCGGCCACCAGACGATTGATTTCGTTGTCGTCGACGACCAGAATCCGCCCAGTCGAAACTTGCGAATCCGGCGGTTGATCGCCTAACGATGGATCGAACTGTGAGCTCGGCCCCACTTGGTTGCCACTGTCTACCGTGTCGCAGGCGGAAACAACTGCATCAAACAGACGGGATTGTCGGGCTGGTTTTTGCAAACAGACCAGATCCAGGCGCTCTCGAGTTGCCTGGTCGACCGAGTTGTCCAGTGAAGTCAGCATGATCATGCGAGGGTTCCCCAGCGACGCTTCCGCCTGAATCCACTCGGCCAACGTCAGGCCGTCGATTTCGGGCATCAAGCAGTCCAGAATCGCCAAGTTAAACGGACGTCCTTGTGCGGCCGCGGACTGCAACTGCGTCAGTGCATCGTCTGCCGAACGCACCGTTTGAAGCGGAATGCCCCATTTAGCGAAGCTCTCCGAAAGGATCTCCAAATTGATTTCGTTGTCGTCGACCGCTAGGGCACGCAGCCCTGCCAGATTCGGTGTCCCCGGCATCTTCCGCTGCGACGGGACGACCTCCAATGGCAATTCAGCCCAAAATGTGGAGCCCTCGCCCTCGACACTTTTGACATCCAAGCTACCGCCCATTAGCTCCACCAATTGCTTACAGATCGCCAGCCCCAATCCGGTGCCACCGTATTTGCGGGTCGTCGATGCGTCGACTTGGGAAAACGATTGAAACAGCCGGTCCATACGCGACGCGGGAATACCGATGCCAGTATCGGAGACCGCAAAACGCACCGTCGCGCGGCGATTCTCTTGACGGACCAAATCGACTGTCAGTTGGACTTCGCCGGCCTCCGTAAACTTGATCGCATTGCCAATCAGGTTGATCAGCACTTGCCGCAAACGCTCAGGGTCTCCGACAACCAACTGCGGGACCTCGGAGCGAATACGCCAGTGCAGTTCCAAGCCCTTTTCATGGACCCGATGCGCGAACAGATCGGGAAGCGATTCAAGCGTTTCGTACAAGTCGAACTGCAACTGTTCAAGTTCCAGGTGGCCGGCTTCGATTTTCGAGAAATCGAGGATCGAGTTAATCAGTGCGAGCAACGTCCCGGCGGATGATTTAGCGACTTGCGTGAAATAGGCCTGGCGGTCATCCATCGACGTGTCCGCGAGCAGGTCCAACATCCCGATGACGCCGTTGAGCGGTGTGCGGATTTCGTGGCTCATGTTTGCCAGGAATTGACTTTTTGCCAAACTAGCCGCCTCGGCCTGCTCTTTCTCACGATACAGCCGCTCCGTCTCCAACCGCTGCGTGATGTCTTCCACCGTGCCTTCGTAATACAACACGCTACCGTGATGATCACGCTGTGCCCGAGCGTTCTCGGACACCCAAACCTGCCTGCCATCGCGTCGCCGAATTTCGGAAGTAAATCCAGTCACAACATCGCTGTGCTTTAACGCAGCGGCAAACTCCGCGCGCCGCCGGGGGTCGACGTAAAGCTGGGTTGCGAGATCGCCAATTTCACTGCAAAGCTGTTCCGGCGAATCGTAGCCGCAGATTCTCGCCAACGACGGATTGGCCGCCAGGAACGTCCCTTGGGGCGATGTTTGAAAGATCCCCTCGACGGCATTTTCAAAGATACCTCGCCACCGCCGTTCCGCCTCCTCGCGTTGACGGATCTCCGCCTGAACGCGCGCTAGGACTCGATTGTATTCCTTCGCGATTTGACCGACCTCGGTATGTGGCTCGACCGTAACGCAACGAGAAAAGTTGCCTTCTCGACCGTGGCTGTCCATCTGGTCCAACAGTTCGATCAAATCGGTGCTCGCCTGATGCTCCGAAACATTCAATCCGATCCGTTCGTGCTCTTCACAAACCCGTAGTTTGAAGAGGTGATTCATGATCCAGAGACACACAAAACCACCGCCAAAGGCCCAAACAAAACAGACGCCGATCCCTTGGGCCTGTACGACGAACTGCTCCCAGCGCGACAACCCGGTTCCGAACAGTTTCGGATCGGCGAACAAAGCGACCGCCAAAGTTCCCCAAACCCCGGCCACGGCGTGCGCCGGAAAGGCACCGATGACGTCATCAATCCGCAACCGGACCAGCAAGTAAGAACTGCCCACACACAACACGCCCGCGCTCGCGCCGATGAGTGCCGCACAGGCAGGGGACATGATGTGGCACGATGCAGTGATCGCTACCAGGCCAGCGATCAAGCCATTCATCGTTTGGCCCACGTCCGATCGGCGTTCAATCACCGCAGCGACCAGCAAAGCGGCAAGTCCACCAAAGATGGCGGACAAGTTGGTGTTTACCAGGATTAATGGGATCGACGTATCGACGCCCAAGGTGCTTCCGCCATTGAAGCCAAACCAACCGAACCATAGTAACAGCACCCCCAGCGCGGCCATCGGCAAGTTGTGCCCACGTATCGCCGGCGAGTTTTTGGCAAACCTTCCCAAGCGAGGGCCGATCACAATCACAGCGGCCAGAGCCACCCACCCACCGACCGAATGTACAACCGTCGAACCGGCAAAGTCGATGAACCCGCGCTGGCCCAGCCAGCCTAGCGCCGCTTCCGCATCGGCACCGTTCCAGCACCAGTGACCGAACAACGGATAAATCAAACCGGAGACCAGGAGGCTAACCATCATGTAGCCAGGAAACCGCATCCGCTCTGCGACGGCTCCCGAGACGATCGTGGTGGCAGTTCCACAAAAAATCAACTGAAACAAAAAGAAAGTCAGCGTCCAGGGACTGTTATGCTCATCGAGCAAAAACCCGGTGGTTCCGATCCATCCCAGTTGCGAAACACCAAACATCAACCCGAATCCGAAGATCCAAAAAGCAGCCCCGGCGATGCAAAAATCGACGAGATTCTTAATCGCCACGTTGATGCTGTTCTTAGCGCGCGAGAGCCCGCATTCCAGAAAACAAAACCCTCCCTGCATCAGCATCACTAGTGCTGCACAGATCAACACCCACATGATGTCGAGCACTTGGTCTTGTGCCATGATTGTGTTATCCCCCGCGAGTGGTCTTCGGACGAAGAATCCCATTGCCCCAATAATGATCATCACCCTTACCTTACGACTCGCACGAAATACTCAGACGACTCGCAACCGCCTCAAGTTGCTAGGGAACCGTAGCTTAAATCAAGGAGCGGGGCCGGCCATTTTTATGGCAAAATTCTTTTTGGGTGGGCGGCGAAAGATTTTTTAGCATGTGCGACGGATTTCCACGTCGAAAGGCACGACGGACAAGCATGTCCATCGCGCGCATGGCACGCTATGACTGCCGCTCAATTAACAGCCGTATTGAGAAAGGGTTCTACCTCTTTTTCAAAAAGTTGCTATTCCCGGATACCCAGCAGGAACTCGGCGTTATTCTGAGTTTTTTGCAAAGCCTTGATCAACTGTTCCATTGCGTCGGCGGGTTGCAGGCCCGCTAACGAACGCCGCAGCAAACAAATCCGTCGATATTCCTCTGGATCCAGCAGCATCTCCTCCCGTCGCGTTCCGCTGCGATCGATTTCGATCGAAGGATAAATCCGCCGATCAACTAACGATCGGTCCAGCACGATCTCCAGATTGCCGGTCCCCTTAAACTCCTCGAAAATCACATCATCCATACGGCTGCCTGTGTCCACCAACGCCGTTGCCAAGATTGTCAGTGACCCACCCTCTTCCACCTTACGGGCCGACCCGAACAGTGCCTTCGGTTTCTGCATCGCGGAACTGTCCAACCCCCCGGACATCAGCTTGCCGCTGGTTTCCCCATCGCTGTTGTGGGCTCGAGCCAGGCGTGTGATCGAATCGAGAAAAATCACCACATCGGTGCCATATTCCACCATCCGCTTGGCCTTTTCGATCACCATCTGCGCAACCTGAATGTGCCGCTGTGCGGTTTCATCAAAGGTGCTGCTGACGACCTCGCACTGAGGCCCGCGGACCTCGCGTTCCATATCGGTGACCTCTTCCGGGCGTTCGTCAATCAACAACATGAAGACGTAGGCTTCCGGATAATTCCGCAGCACGGCACGGGCCAGTTTTTGCAGCAGCACGGTTTTCCCAGCGCGGGGCGGACTGACAATCAGGCCTCGCTGTCCAAACCCAATCGGTGCGATCAAATCCACAACGCGACTGCTTAATTCTCGCGATTCATTTTCTAGAATAATCCGCTTGTTCGGGT
>SLFV01000550.1 GCA_007124075.1 Roseimaritima sp. | reverse complement strand
CGCCGCGCTGGATTGATCGGTGGCCTTGGCGTTGTTCTTGACCCCGGCCTCCAGATTGCCGTGTTGGTCCCAAACTTCGTTAAATAACTGGACGAAGCGGACCCCTCGCTCGACAAGTCGCCGTGCCAAAAGGCAGTTTTTGGCAAAACTAGCCTCATTCGGATCGGCGACCCCGTAACGCTGCAGTGTTTGGAGGCTTTCGCTGCTCAGGTCCATCAACTCCGGCGCACTGGCCTGGAGCCGAAACGCCAGTTCGTAGCTTTGGATACGCGCTTCGATCTGGGGGTCACCCCAGGTTTGCTGTCCAATCTGGTTCAACCGCTGCAGCGCGTCCAGCGATTCTCGCTGCGATTGCGGGTCCACACCGGCAGGATTGGAAAGATACAAGACGGGATCGCCGCCGCTGCGAAACGGCACGCCACTGAAGGACGTCGGCAGAAAACCACAACCGTAATTGCTGGCCCCACCGCTGGTTCCTTTCCCGCTGGTCAAAACTACAAAACCCGGTAGATCCTCCGCTTCGCTGCCCAAACCGTATAGCGACCAGCTTCCCAAACTAGGACGACCAAATTGCTGCGAACCGGTGTTCATGAAAATCTGCGCTGGCGCGTGATTGACCGCATCGGTTTGCATGGAACGGATCAGGCAAATCTCATCCGCGATTTTTGCGGTATGAGGCAGCACCTCGCTGAATTCCATCCCACATTGACCGTGACGCGCAAAAGCAAACTTGCCACCCAACAAACCTGAATTCGGTTTGATGAAGGCCGCACGATAACCGTCCAACAAGTCCGGTGGAGGCAGCGTCCCGTTTAATCGCGACAGCGTTGGCTTGGGATCGAACAGTTCCAAATGACTGGGCCCGCCAGCCTGGAACATGTAGATCACTCGCTTTGCCTTCGCTGCGTAGTGAGGCAGCCGAACCGCTAGGGGATTGGTCGACATCGCATTGGCGTCCTTGGCCAGCCAAGTATGACTGGCCAAGGACGCCAACCCGAGACCGCACTGACCAAAAAACCAACGCCGCGCGGTCAACGTGTGATCGTGCCTGACTGCGACTTCGCTGCTGCGTTTCATCGTCTCGCCTTGGGTGCTTTCGATGGAAAAGGGGATGTCCCGGAGGGTACAGGACGGGTGCCGGAATTCAGTTCTTAGTCAGCGTTTCATCCAGGTTCAATAAGACCCTGGACAACAAGGTCAAGGCCGCAGCGTCTTGCGGCGTCGCACCCTCGGGCAACTCCGGGATTTGCTCCGGGTTACCCGTGGCGACCTCACGCGGGTTCAGCCAACCGTCGGACAGCCGCTGTCGCTGCTGCGTTAGAAACTCCAACAGGGCAGCCTGCTCCTGAAGATCAGGCTCGCGCGATGTGCACAGCAGAAAACCATGTTTCGTCCGTTGGGCGTCATCGGGACCTGCCTCGCGCAGGATGCGTATCGCCAATGCTCGGGCAGCTTCGACAAAGATCGTTTCATTCAACCCTGTCAAGGCAGCAAGCGGTGTATTGGAGCGGACCCGTTGCACGCAAGCCATATCTCCGTTGGGAGCATCAAAATTGGAAGTCGCTGGATCGGGCATCGAGCGTTTGCGAAACCCATAAACCGTTCGACGGTAACGCTGGGGACCCTCGGTCGGTTTCCAGTAACTGGGGTACGTGTAATTGTAATCAAGCACATTTTGTGGCACCGGAGGAATCACTCCGGGGCCCCCCATCTCCAGCGATAACAATCCTGAAGCCGCCAGCGCAATGTCGCGTACCACCTCCGCGTCGGCGCGAAACCGTGGCCCGCGTGCCAGCAACCGGTTGTCCGGGTCTTCCGCTAAACGCTCGGGGGTCATGCGTGAGTCTTGTTGGTACGTGGCGCTGGTTACGATTTGCTGGATCAGCCGCTTCTGGCTCCAACCGTTCTGCATAAAATCGACGGCCAACCAATCCAACAATTCCAAATGCTCAGGTACCGGCGCTCGCGTACCAAAATCCTCGGGAGTCGCGACTAAACCAGAACCAAAGATTGCTTGCCAAACCCGGTTGACAGCTACGCGAGCAGCCAATGGCGAATCAGCACGCACCAACCAACGCGCAAATTGCAATCGAACCGGCTCACTTTCCGAATCGTTACCTCCGTCAGCCGAAGACTGCTGGGGAGCAAAAGAATGTAGCATTTCAGGGGTGTGTGGAGACACTCGTTCAAGCGGTTGATTCCATTCGCCGCGATCCAGCAGGTGCGTCGGACGCGCGTTCTCTGGTTCTCGCTCCCGCAGGTGCAATACAGAGGTCCAGCCCGCAGGAAACGCCGCCCACTGTTCGTCGATTGCGGCAACCGCTTCCGCAAAATCAGCTTGCGTCCGCAACCAGGCAGCGAAGACTTGATCCCAGTCCTGCTGGTTCCACTGCTGAGGCGATCGCTGCAATCGCTGTTGGACCGCGTAATCAATGGGCGGACTACCGGGTGTTGGTGAATCGGTCAGGCTGATCCGGCACCGACCGACCATCGCGCCCATGTGCAAAGCAACCTTTATTTCCGTACCCTCCGGACAATCCACAGGCTGCTCGAATTGCACCACCGCAACCGACGGCTGATTGCGACGACCGACGCCACGATCGGCGGTCCAGCCGGTTGTCCGATCGCCGTCGGTCAAGAACGCCACCGGACCGCTCTTTTTTTTCCCTTCCTCACGAACCCGCTCGGGCTCAGACCAGTCGGCAGTCGGCTGCACAAGGGTCAGCTTCTGCCAGTCGGCGTCCGGGGGACGGATAGAAACTTCCAGTTCAAAAATCTCCCACGTCCCCACCCCATTGCGTCCGGGGCCGTCAAACGGCAGGTCGCCGTGGGTCAGGACTTCCAGACGCAAGCCCGTCTTTCCCTGCAAATGAGGCTGGCCAATGAAGTAGACGTCGGCGCTCGTGTGCCCGAGCATCAAGATCGAATCATCCTTCAAAGCAACAGGGTGATTCAAACCGCTGACCGCTCCCAAGTCATGCATCCGCACCGTCTGCCAATTCGGAAGCCCCGCGACGACTTCCTGCTGCCACTGCTGGACGGCGGCCTGCCACTGTGGTTGCTGCTGCTGGACCTGTCGGTAGGTTGCGGAAATGGCCCCTTTGATCTGTTCGATCTTGCGCAGTTGTTCGGGACGGTAAACCCACGACTGGGCTTCGTAAGCGTTGTTTAAAAACGCAAACATGCCAAAGTATTCCGTATGCGTCAGCGGATCGAACTTGTGCGTGTGGCATTGTGCGCACTGGGTCGTCAACCCCAGTACGGCTTTGCCAACACAATCCAAACGATCAAACATTTCCGCCATGCGAAATTCTTCGGGAACAATCGCCCCTTCCTCGTTAATCATGCTGTTGCGCAACATTCCGGTCGCGATGATTTCAGCTTGCGTCGCATCGGGCAGCAGATCACCCGCGATTTGCTGGATCACAAATTGGTCGTACGGCATATCAGCATTCAATGCTTCGATAACCCAGTCACGCCAAATCCATTGCTCGCGCCGCAGATCCTTTTCGTATCCGTTGGTGTCGGAATACCGCGCCACGTCCAGCCAATGGCGAGCCCATTTTTCACCATAACGCGGGCTGTTCAGTAATTTTTCTACGGTGGCTGAGAACCCCTCTCGGCGAAACGATGCAACCTCCTCAGGGGTCGGCGGTATGCCGATCAAATCCAAGTACAGCCGCCGACAAATGACATGATCGGGCGCCGGATCGGCAGGCTGCATCTCTAGCAGGTCCAGTTGATGCCGTACCCAAGCATCAATCGGGTGGCGGTCGGGTGTGTCATCACTGGTGGGCAACGACGGTTGTCGCGGTGGTTGGAAACCCCAGTGCGGTTGGTACTCCGCCCCCCGTTCCACCCAGCGTTTTAGGGTGTCGATCTGCTTTGGGCTCAGTGGATCATTGGCTTGCGGAGGAGGCATTACTAGATCTTCGTCAACGCCGCTAATCCGCGTGATTAGTTCACTGGTCTGGAGGTCGCCAGCCACAATCGCCGGTTGCCCCGAATCGCCGCCTTCGTTGGCGTGTTCCCATTGATCCAGACGCAACCCGCCCTGCCGCGAGGCGGAATCAACCCCGTGGCAATGGAAGCAGTGATCGGAAAGTATCGGGAGAACATCGCGGTGGTATTGAATCTTCGTTTCTCCAGCGGCCAAGGCGTCGATGATCGAAGGATCATCCGCCTCACTTCCCTTGATCGGGGCAAGGTCCACTTGAAAGACGCAAACAAACAGCGTGATCAACGGCCAGACATTTCGAAAGCGAAACATGCATTCATTTGTGGGCAGGAGGACAATTTAGGAGGGTTTGATCACCGGCGGGTATCGCGGCGACCTGACCATTCATTATAGTCTGAACGACGGGCCCCTTGCAGCAGGAAAAGCAGCGAAAGATCTGCCCAAAGAGGGAAACGAAATCCGTCGTTGTGCCTCCGCGGCGTTAAGGTCAGGCATCGAGGGTCATAACGAATCGCCGCTGATGCGGACTTCCCACCAACCAACCAGGAAAGAACCCGTGCTTCGGTCCATCCCATTTGCAGTGCTTTGTTCGGTCTTTCTCCTTGCTGGTTGCGACAAAATCGAGGACGTGACTGCAAACCGTGTCTCCGCCCCGACAATCGAGCGGACGGTGATGTTGCCTCCAGGCGAGGTTTCCGACCCCCAGGCCATTGACGATCTGAACCGTGGTGAAACCTTCGCTTTCCGGCTTGATGCAACCGATATCGAGGGGAATCGCGTCTCTCTGGCCGATTTGAAGGGGCAAGTGGTCGTTGTGGATGTTTGGGGTACTTGGTGTCCGCCCTGCCGTGCGGAGGTACCGTCGTTTGTCCGTCTACAGGCGGAATTCGCAGACCAGGGATTGCAGATCATCGGCCTGAATTACGAACGCGGCCGTAGCGAGCGAGAAAATCTGCAAACCGTGAAGGATTTTATTCGTGAAAACGGCGTGAACTATCCCTGCCTGATGGGTGACGCCGCGACGCGCGACCAGATTCCGAATTTTCGTGGTTTCCCAACCACCTTGTTTATTGATCGGCAGGGCCGCGTGCGGTTGCAAGCAGTGGGGCTGCACGGCTATGACTACCTGGAGACGGCGGTGCGGGCGCTGCTTGCGGAACCGGTATAGCCGTTGCCCGTGTCCTGGCTGGCACGCGTCTCCCGCGACAGGGACCAGGGCAGGTTCAATACCCAAACGTTTGGGCGACTGCGCGATTGGTTACCGTTCCCGCTGACACGTTCAACGCTGCAGCCAACGGAGCAAACCGAGCCAAAGCGGATTCCAATCCCGCGTCGGCCACGCGGATGATCCAGGGCAACGTTGCATTACACAATGCGTAAGTGCTAGTGCGACCGACAGCCCCCGGCATATTGGTGACGCAGTAGTGCACGACCTCCTCGATCACAAAGGTCGGTTCCCCATGCGTCGTCGGACGACTGGTTTCAATGCAACCGCCTTGATCGATGGCAACGTCAATAATCACGCTGCCCGCCTGCATCCTGTGTAGGTCTTCTGCCAATACGAGATGAGGCGCCTTGCCGCCAGGAATCAATATCGAACCGATCACCAAATCCGCACGCGCCAACTGTTCGCGAATCGTATGTCGGTCACTAAACAACACATTGACGTTCGCCGGCATGATGTCGTCTAAATAACGCAAGCGGTCCAGGTTGACGTCCAAGATCGCAACGTCGGCTTGAAAGCCAGCGGCGATTTTCGCTGCATTCGCCCCGACGACGCCCCCACCAAGCACCGTGATGTGCGCCGGTGCAACCCCCGGGACGCCACCCAACAAGATCCCGCGTCCAAGCTGCGGTCTTTCCAGAAATTTGGCTCCCTCCTGGATGCTCATTCGCCCGGCTACCTCACTCATCGGCGTCAGCAAAGGCAGACGCCCGGCTTCATCCCGCAGTGTCTCGTATGCCAAGCAATGGGCCCCAGAGGCAATCATCG
>SLFV01000002.1 GCA_007124075.1 Roseimaritima sp. | reverse complement strand
GCCGACGAGTTGTTAGGCCAATTGTTGGTGGGCGAGTTAAGCTGCACGAAGTGTCACTTAAGTGAGACCGTCGTCGCACGCGGGGGCCCAAGCCTGCTACGGGCCGGTAATGGGTTGCAATCAAGCTGGGTCGAAGAGTTCCTCTTGGCTCCTCAGACGGTCAAACCGGGCACGTCGATGCCCGACCTACTGCAGGCACTGCCCCCCGCCGACCGCCAGCAGGCGGCAGCGGCCTTGTCCGTATTTCTCTCGACCCAGCAAAAGCCCTTCACGACGATCCGAGCAACGGGTGCGAATCCTGTACCGCATCAGTTCTGGGAACAGGGTCAGCCGGGCGAAGGAGACCAGTTGTACCACCGGACCGGTTGCGTTGCGTGCCATGCTCCCGCAACGGACGTGCTGCCTGCGGTTTCCACCGGCGGGATCGATCTGGACGAATTATTGGAGGAGTACAGCCCGGAAGAACTGCAAGAAATGGGGCTGGGACAAATCGAGCCACCCTTCGCTGCGGTTCCTTTGTTACGCTTGGACACCAAGTACACCGCCGAGGGGTTGACCCGCTTTTTGATCAATCCACTTGAAAGTCGGCCTGGGGGACGGATGCCGCATTTTGGGTTGAAGGTCATGGAAGCCGCCCACCTGGCGGCGTACCTGCAGGCGAGGTTTGCGGATGTTGACGGCGCTGCAAAGCCTGACACCGTTGGTCGCGCCGCGGAGGTACAGCCCGCCAAGGAGACGGGTGAAAGTGGGAGTGCAAACGAGAAGTCTACGCTGATCGACACTGGGAAAGCTTGGTTTGTCAAATTGCGTTGCAATGCGTGTCACGAAGTTGATGCTGAGTTACCGGAAATTTCCGCGTTGGGTAAACCACCTCAGCTTTCCCAATTACCAACGTCAGCGGACGGGTCGGGGTCCTGTTGTTCGACCGATCAGGCCAGCCCATCGCGGTTTCAATTGACGTCCTCCCAGTGGTCGCACCTTCGAGCGTTTCTGCCGGATTGGGACGAAGACAATAGTCTGGATCGATCACCACAGGCTGCAGCAACCGTATCATTGTTAGCTCAGAATTGCTACGCCTGTCATGTTCGAGGAGAACTGGGCGGGGTTGCGCGTGATCGCAGCGGAGCTTTCCAAACCGTCAACAACATCGACTTGGGAGACGAAGGTCGTCTGCCACCGTCGCTGACGGCTGTTGGCAGCAAGCTGAAGAAATCCCATCTGGAGCGAGTTTTAACAGGGAAAACACCTCCGGTGCGTCCCCACATGCATGCTCGAATGCCCAGTTACCCGACAGATTTCGCTAAACGAATGGCGGCCGTTTTGTCGGCTGCAGATCAGCCGATCCGGCAGGAACAACTGCAACACGCAAAGTCGACTGGTTGGCCTGGTTCTTTTCATTCCGCAGTCGAAAGCCTGCAGGCCGGACGCAGATTAATGGATATTGGTTGTGTCCAATGCCATGCTTTTGCGGGTCAAGCGATGCCGGGCGTGATCGGCGTGGATCTTGCCAAGGTGGATAGCCGTTTGCATCCGGAGTGGTTTTTCCAGTTTTTGTTGAATCCCGGAGCAATCAAACAAAACACGCGGATGCCGCAATTTTTTCCCGATGGCGTCAGCCCCCATCAAGACATTTTTGCCGGAGACGTGCCACGGCAGATTGCGTCGATGTGGAATTACCTGTCGGCAGTCGACAAGGATTTGCTGCCGGATAAAATCCAGCAAGCACGAGCGGCTGATTTTGAATTGATTCCTGAGGATCGTCCGTTGTTGCTTCGAACGTTCATGCCACATGCGGGGCATCGGGCAATCGCAGTGGGATATCCGCAACGAAACCACATGGCGTTTGATGCCCAGCATTGTCGCCCCGCCTTGTTGTGGAAGGGCCGTTTCTTGGATGCTGAGGGAACTTGGTTCATCCGTTCTGCGCCAGCAGCAACGCCACTGGACCAACCGTTCATCAAACTGGCCGCAAATTACCCGCTGAGCATTGACCTTCCCGCACGTCAACAGGACCGTGCCGCCGTGGCACGGCAACAGATTGAGCCCCGGTTTAGCGGATTTCGAATCGCGGCGGACGGGGTCCCTCATTTTGAGTCGATGTTCGGTGATCTGAAGGTTACGGAACACTGGATGCCGACAGAGACCGGTTTTCGCAGACAAATCCTGATCCAACCTACCCAAGCTGAACAAAGTTTGGGCGGTGTGCTTGTGAACCTGCATGCTGCCTCGGAATTAACCGCCGTGCGACACGACTTGATTCAAGACCATCAGGGTTTAACGGTACGCCTGCTTACACCCGAAAAAGCTACCGAAGTCCTGACTCAGAATTCTTCGCAACTTTGGCGACTCTCGAACGGGCTTGACTTCCCAGCGCCGCAGTCGAATTTTTCGATTGAGTTGGAATACCATTGGTAAGCAGCATGAGATCAATAAATGTCCATTCAATATGCCTCCCCCGCCCCCGCGCAGCGGTAACAACAGATGGCGGTTTTGAGAAAGCGAAAGCCGATCCATGGCTTTTGGGTGGCCCATTACGGCAGCGATCCCAGTTTGAATTACGACCAAGATCCATTCGGATTGCGATAGCGATAATCGCGACGGCGGTCTACTTCTCCGGAACGTTTCCGTCGTTCGGTCAGGGAACCGAGGACGATTATTATCCGCTGATTTCCGTCACCACATCGACAACATTGACAGATTCCCGTTCGGCAACCTGGAAACCCGCGCCTGACGGCGTTCCATTGGAGATCAGTGGGATTGCGGTCCTGCCGCAGCGGGAACTGGCCGTTGCCATTCGTAAGGGCGAGGTTTGGCGGATTCGTGGTGCCTACGACGATCCACCGGAAAATGTAACGTACCAGCGGATCGCCCATGCACTACACGAACCGCTGGGCTTGTTGCAGGACAACGATTCGCTGTACGTAACGCAACGCGCGGAATTGACGCGATTGGTTGACACCACGCGGGACGGAGTCGCGGATTTCTACCAATCGGTGGCGAATGCCTGGGGACTGACGGGCCATTATCACGAATATGCTTACGGGCCTGAGCGGGATGCTGCCGGCAACCTGTGGCTGACGTTAAATATTGGCATGGGGCTGGGAGCTAATGAGTTACGGCACACGACAACCCATTCCCGACTGGGTTACAAACAGGCGAAATGGCGGGGCTGGGGGATGGTCGTGACTCCCGCTGGCGAGCTTCGTCCGATGTGCGCGGGCATGCGTTCACCATCGGGTTTGGGTGCCAATGCCGCAGGCGATGTCTTCTACACGGACCAGCAGGGCAATTGGGTTCCGACCAATTCGTTGCATCACCTGAGGGAAGGGGTGTTCTATCATCACCCTGAAGCTTTGGCGTCGGCGGAAGATCCGCAGTCACCGTTGCCGGAAATTTTCTCCATGCCCGATGGCGTCCCCTATCCGGAGGCAGTCCGACAGGTCCCGTCAATGGTTCCCCCGGCGGTCTGGTTTCCGTACAAAAAAATGGGGCAATCGACGACCGACATCATGCTGGATGCCAGTGAGGGAAAGTTTGGCCCATTTGCGGGGCAACTATTTGTGGGCGAGTTCACGCTTGCCGGAGTCAGTCGCGTGTTTTTGGAGAAAATTGACGGACAGTACCAGGGGGCCTGCTTTCCTTTCCGATCGGGGATGTCATCCGCAGTATTGCGGTTGGCTCAGGGACAGGATGGCAGCGTCTTTGTAGGGCTGACCAATCGCGGCTGGAGCAGCTTGGGAAAAGCGTCTTATGGTCTGGAACGTTTGGTTTGGAGTGGCAAGACCCCTTTCGAAATGCAAGAAATTCGTGCTCTGCCCACAGGCTTTGAATTACGGCTGACGCGTCCCGTTAGCGTCGATACTGCGGCGCGTCTGGATAGTTATCGCATTCGCAGTTACACCTATATGCATCAAGCAAAATACGGTAGTGACGAAATCCTGCAGCGCGATCTGGAAGTCACGTCGGCTGAAGTTAGTGAGGATGGTTATCGTGTTCGGCTGGGGGTATCCGGCTTGCGACCGTTGTTTGTGCATGAAGTTCATGCGCCGGGATTAACAGACGAAGCGGGCCATCCGCTATTGCATCCTGTCGGTTTTTACACACTGAACCAAATTCCTGCATCGGAACCGCAGCAATGAGGTCCAGTGATTTTTTTGGCGATCGCAGCATGCGAATTTTGTCACACGGCGGATACCAGCAGAGAAACCAGCGCGCAGATCGACGCTGACGAGTCCTGTCACGTCGGTTATATTGAGGTGTCAGCGGAAAATAAGTGTCGATTCACGCTACCCCACGGTTTTTCGGCTGGTGACCCAGTGGAAACCCGAAGGGTTGGCGAGGCGATCCTTCATGCGGGTTCATGGCAAGCCGGGCCTTGCTAACGCATCGGGTTGTGAGTAAGCCAAACAGCGTGCTTGGTCGCAGAGGGCGTCTCCCCAAAAAAACGGCCCGCTGCCGTGCCCGGGAGGCCGCCCTCTTTCAAGGGTGGGGTGGATTCCGTGCCACACTGACTTGATCGCACGATCCATAGCGACCTTTTGCAAAGGGTTAAGAATTTTTTTATCCGAGCTAAGAAACACCCACCTTGGCAATCAATTAAGTTGCAAGTCATGCAAATCATTCAGCTTATTAGACACTACGTTACTTCGACGGCATGGTTGTTGGTACTGACCGTTGTGCTTGCGACCGTGGGAAGGCTGGCTCCTGTCCCTGCCGACGAAAATGCTGGTGATCTCGGGGACAATCTTGGCCAGCAGATCTACCAGGCACAATGTTCGGCGTGTCACGGACAAAATGGCGAAGGGACGCAGACCGAATACCCTTCACCTCTGGTCGGTGATTGGCCGCTGCAGAAGCTGATCGAGGTTATCGAAACGACGATGCCCGAGGGCGAAGCTGACGCGTGCGTTGCCGAAGATGCTGTGGCTGTGGCCCGATACGTTTACGATGCGTTTTACTCCCCGACCGCACAGCTCCGCAATGCGCCACCGCGCGTCGAATTATCCCGTTTGACGGCTGCCCAGTTCCAGCAATCGGTGGCCGATTTAGGCAGTCATTTTCTCGGAGCGGCAACCTTGCCCGACCAGCGAGGTTTGCAGACGGAGTTTTTCGCAGCGAAGCATTTTGATCGCAAGCAGCGAAAGCTCGAACAGATTGAACCTCGTATTGTTTTTGACTTCGGCGACGGTTCGCCGATGAAGGAACTGGAAGCTGGCAAGGCTTTTTCGATATTGATGACCGGAGGTTTGATCGTTCCAGAGACGGGGCGTTACCAATTTACGATTCAAACCCCGAATGCCGCCAAGCTTTTTTTGAATGATCGGGTGCTAATTGATGCCAAGATCAAATCGGGCGATCAAGATGAATACACTGCGTCCATGTTTCTGTTGGGGGGACGCATTTATCCGGTTCGCTTGGAATATTTTCGTGGCGAGGTGGGGACGAAGAAAGTCGGTTCGGTCGGCCAGCCAACTGCATCGTTGCAGCTCCTTTGGCAGCGACCGGGACGATCCCGCGAAGCGATCCCGACCAGGAACCTGAGCCCCAAGTGGACACCCCACATTTGGACCGTGTCCACTCCGTTTCCTCCTGATGACAGCAGTGTAGGTTACGCGCGAGGGACTACCGTATCGCAAGCTTGGATTCAGGCGACCACTAACGCGGCCTTAGAACTGGGATCCTTAATCGCGGAAGACTTGGATCGCTTGGCAAAAACCAAACGCAACGACTCGGATCGTGAAAAAAAGGTTCGGGAATTTTGCGAGCGTCTGGTAGCCAATGCAATCCGCAAACCCCTGACCGACCAACAGCGGGCAGAAATGGTCGATCGACACTTTCGGACAACCGATTCGTTGGAACAGGCGGTCAAACGCATTGTATTGGTTGCACTGAAGTCGCCCCATTTTTTGTACCCCGAAACCGCGTCAATGAGCGACGACCCTGGCGCTCGTCAAAGGAAGCT
>SLFV01000083.1 GCA_007124075.1 Roseimaritima sp. | reverse complement strand
TGAATTTTCGATGTTTGCTCGTTGGCACCGCTTTGTAAGTCGGATTCATTCACGGTCGCCGCAACCGGCTTGCGTCGTTTGGGCAACGGTTTCGACTTCGGAGCACTCTTGGACATGTGCGAACCATCGACAGTGACAACATGGCAGACTGAAACGATGTCTACTATCGAGCGCAAATCGCGTGCCAAAGCTATGTAGAATTGACTGCGCAAATCTTGTGCCGAACACTATTGCCCCCGTCACGTTTCCCCCGACGTCACGTCTCCCCCGATTCCAAAACCGATGGCTCGCAGAAAGGGCGTGTCGGCCTCCCCTTTTTCTATTCTTCCAGGGTGCAGGGATTTCATCACGTGGTCGGCAGGTCTATCACCCAAGTTGCGACCGTAAAATAAATCAGCAAACCTGAGGCATCGGCAACCGTTGTGATTAGGGGGCTGCTAGCGACGGCCGGGTCGACCTTCAATCGCGTCAGAACGAATGGAAGCAATACGCCGACCAAATTGGTTATGACAACGATAAACAGCATCGATAAACCGACAATAAACCCGATTTCCGCTCCCCCGCGAAAGTATCCCAACAGGGCACTAGCCAGCGCCATGGTCAGGCCCAACGAGAGGCCGACCGCCAATTCCTTGACCAGCACCTTCCACCAGTTCGCGAGTTGGATTTCGCCGGTCGCTAGGGCGCGAATAATTAACGTCGCAGCCTGCGAACCCGTATTGCCGCCGCTATCGATCAGCAGTGGGAGAAAAAAAGCCAGCGTCAGCGCAGCCGCAAGCACTTCTTCGTAGGCCGCGATTACACCGGATGAGACAAGATTGACAAAAACCAATATAATCAACCAACCGATTCGTCGGTGATACAGGAGCCCCACCCCGCTGTGAACATAACCTTTCGTCAACGGTGCGATCGCAGCGGTTAGGTGGAAGTCTTCCGTCGCTTCCTCTTTCACAACATCCGCCACATCATCATGGGTAACAATACCCACCATCCGATTTTGCGAATCGACCACAGGAATTGCTAACAAGTCATATCGAGCGACTTCCCGTGCGACATCTTCGCGATCCTGTTCTGCTTTGACCGAAACAGGATCGGTTTGCATGAGATCGCGAACCATCGCCCTGGGCTTGGCGAGGATCAGGTCTCTTAACGAAACGACACCCAACAGGGTATGCTGCTGGTCCACTACATAGACGAAGTAAATCGTCTCTGCCGCGAGAGCTTGGTGACGCAACCTCACGATTGCTTCGTCAACCAAGACATCGGGGGGAAGGATGGCATAATCCGTGGTCATCACCGAACCGACGGTATGCTCTGCGTAGGACATCAACCGTCGAATATCTTCCCGCTCGGCCTTTGCGACCAGCGGCAAAAGATTTTCTACAACCTCGTCGTCCAGTTCTTTCAGCAGGTCGACCCGATCGTCATGGGACATCCGTTCCAGCAGCGCGGACATTCGCTCGCGTCCTGCGCCGCTTGCAAGTTGTTCCTGCTTGGAGTGAGGGTAAAAAGTGAAGATCTCTTCCTGCTGCTCGATTGGTGCCAGACCCAGCAATTCCCAAGTCTCTTCGACCGACAATCCCTCCGAAAAATCGGCAATGCTTGCCGGGTGAAGTTCGGCCAACATTTCACGCAGCTCCGTCTCGTTCTTCTCCGACAGTAAACGACGAAGCTCCGGTAGTAAGAGGGGATTGCCCATCGCGGCCTGCTAACAGGTGATTTTATTGGGATGCGTCTGTTTCGCCTCAAGCTTGACCTGAACGCAGGCCATGAACGCGAAACGGATGTCCGACCGGAATCGCACCGTTGCTGTTTGGCAAGTGCGTCGACTCCCGACAGGAGCGGTCTTCAGAGTATCCCCAAGTCTTTTTTTTCCCGCAAGGGACTGCGATTGGATCACGTCCTGTCCCACGTGCGGGCTCAGGGAATCCCCCTGCAGACACAACAAGGGGTCAGAACTGGGCAGGAGGAGCGACCTGGACGCCCTGCCCCGGTCGATGGGTTTTGGCGGTCAACAGCAGCAATATCGCTGGCAGAAGCAATAAATCGCCAATCAAGGCTGCGACGATCGCCAAAATCGCTAATGCGGAAAAGGTTTGCAACGGCGGCAAATCGCTGAACAGCATTGCCACCATTCCACCTATCAAAATCATGGAAGAAACCAACAGCACCCGTCCCACCCGATGCAGGCTGACCACAATGCTCCGCGGGACCGGCATCCCCTGACGCCGACAAAGCTGAAACGCTTTTAAATAATGGATCGTGTCATCGACCGCGATTCCCAAACACAAACAGAAGGTCAGTGTGTTAGTCAACGTCAGGAACCCCGTCGTGAAGTAAATTGCGGTTCCTGCGACCAACAGTGGAAACATGTTCGGCAGGATGCTGGCCACCCCAAGTCGCAACGATCGCAACACGAAGGTCATCAGCGCAAAGACCAGGATGGAAGCAACCGCTAGACTGAGGGCCAATTCACCGATCATGCTTGTAAACACGCGTCCAGCCACAACGGGAGTACCACCCAGGATTAGTTCGACGCCGGTCTGCTGCTGGACCTGCGTCAATTGTTCCTGTACCGCTCGCACAACTTCATTAATCCGTCTGGCACCCAGATCGGCGGTGAGGAAATAGATGACTGCCTCCCGCTGATCTTCACACACGAATTGGCTGGCTGTTTGTTGACCGGTCGGTTGCCTTTGCAACGACTGCCAGCGTCGCGCGTATCCGCCGCGAACATAGTCCATCGAAGCAAGGACATTGGCGATCGATAACGGCGGACCAAATTCGGGCTGTAGCTTCACCAGTTGATGGGCGGCCGCCATTGCCCGAACGACCTCGGGTGATGTCAGCGTCTGCGTCTCATTCCAACGCACCAGGATCGCGGCATAGGTTGTGCCACCAAAGTGTTTTTCAGTACTGGCAATCGCCTGCATGGTGGGGCTGGTGCGCGAGACGGCTTCGGTCCAAATGATATTGGGTTCCAGGCGGGTGCAAACCACCAGCATCGCGCCACAACCCATCACCGAGGTCACTACGATGGTCTTCGGGTACCGAAGGAGCCTAACGACCTTGCCCAGCAACCAACTGCGCTGCGGCATTCGGCGTTGAAACGGACGTGCCTTGACGATCGAACTCCCCAAGGCCTGCGAGGCGAGCCAAAAAAAGCTTAGCATCACCGCCCCGTACAAGACGATCGCTCCCAGTGCACAACAAAAACCAAACCGCTGCACACTGGTGGTGGAAGACAGCATTAGCGAACCAAATCCGATGGCCGTGGTTAGTGATGTCATCCAGCAAGCAAGCCCCAGTTCGCCAACTACCTGTCGCGCGGCCGCAAACGTGGACAAGCGGTACCCCGCAGCACGCTGGATCCGCCCCAGTCCCATCAGCAGATGCAACGAATCGGTGAAACCAATCACGAACACTAAGGTTGGAATGATCACTTTGATGCCATCCATTCTTTGCCCCAGCCAGCCCATCAAACCCAACGTCCAAAGCACCCCCAGGACGGGGCCGAGCAGCACGACCAGAATCGCCTGCCATTGCCGGAACAGATAGCAAGCGATCAGAAAGGAGAGGGTACCACCGATCAAGGCCAGCTTGACTTGTTCGGCCCATAACCGTTGCATGCTTTCAACACGGATCACCGTGGGCCCCGTGACATGGACTTGCCAAAGGTCGGATTGTTTGAGCGGGGCAACTGCTTTTTGAATCTGCAGCAACACGCCCGTCATTTCTTGAATGTTCAGCGATTGACCGGCCAACCTCACCGTCAACGTCGTTGCGTCTCCCTGTTGGGAAAGTAGCAGACCGCTGGCCAGCGGATGACGCTTTGCTGCCGATTCCACTGCATCTAGATAGCTTTGATTGGCATCGCGCAAATCAATCAGCGGCACAGGAACGGATTGACGACGCAAATCAAACAGACTGCGGACGCTTTCCACCCCCGGAATCCTCTCCAGCCTCTCCGCCGTTGCTTGTAATTGCCGTAGTGGCTTGGGGCTGAACAGTCGTTGCGAGGACTGGAACAGCAGAAAAACCGTGTTATCGTCCGAGCCGAAGGTTTGATAAATATGCTCCAACAGGTCCGTCTCTGGCCCCGCGCGTAGGTACATGTCGCGGGGATTGTCTTGGTAGTCCAAGCGGGCCGCACCAAACAGCGCCACCAGCGAGACGGTAGCAAGCAGAAAACCGATGCGATGCGGTACGAACAGCAAGCGAATCCTCCAGTGTGGCGTTAAACCGATCACCTGACGATGGTAACACGGCGACGCGGGATCGGTAGCGGGTTTCCCTCCGAGGGTCAAATCCTTCCACCACGACCAAGGATTACATCCCAAAACAATTCCTAACGCATCTGGCTGGGCGAGATCGGCAACTGTTACGGATTGCTGACGGGACGACTGGCGTGGTGGAAATCAAGCAGAGCGCTAACGATTTCCCGACTACGTTACCGATGCCCGGGTGCCCTCGATCAGTCGCAGTTTGCTGTTTTGGCGGTGTCTTTAGTGCACAACTTTGGGTTGTGAGATTCGACAGAATTCCTCTCACTCAGAGAATTCTGGCGAGTCCCATCGTGGACTAACCCTGATCTTTCACAATGACAGAGCACCAGTGGTCTAGGAGCGTTGGCGCGCGGTTTGGTGGTTTGTTTTGGCTCACTGTAGGGACTGCGGCGCGCGGCTTCGTCGCAAGCATTGTGAATTGAGCGGTCCCGTGACGGGCCGCTGCACTGGCACCACTTTTGCGGTTCCGGTTGCAGTGGCCGAATCGAATCCGACGTCTCGTTGCTGCGCACAGTGCAGCGGTTGTTGACTCCGGTCGGCGGAGATGTTTCTTATTTTGAGGAGAAAGAGCGATGCAACGTGTACTATTAGCAACCGACGGTTCCACACACGCCGACCATGCCGCATGGCTGCTTTCCCATCTTCCCCACGAAGATCATCTGCACATCACCGTACTGACGGTGTTGCAGGTACCCGAAGTTCATTTTGCCTACCCGACCGCCGGTTGGATCAGTGAATGCTTGGAGCGGGAGCGGGAAGATGCCCTTTCAGCCTTTTCCAAGATCGAAGAGATGTTTGAGGGCGCGAATGTGACTTTAGAACATTGCTTGAAAGAGGGACACCGCGCTCGGCAGATTGTCGACTTGGCGGAGAAGCGGGGCGTAGACCTGATTGTCCTGGGGGCTCGTGGTCGATCAGCAGTCGACCGGATTCTGTTGGGAAGTGTCAGCGATTATGTTGCCACGCAGGCACCCTGCAGTGTGTTGGTGGTTCGGGAGAGCGATACGCGACAAACCAAACGCCCGCTGAAGGTGACGATAGCGTACGAAGCAACTGGCCCGGCGCGCGCTGCACTGGAGGAGTTTGGCGAATTTGGCTGGGGCCCCAACGTGAGTGTCGATGTGGTGACGGTCGTGTCGCCGCCACCGCATTTTTTAGGCGAAACCTTTGCGGATTTGGAAGCATCGCTGGAGCAAGCGAAACGTGATGGCGAGGAGGCCGTAACTGCCGTTGTACCGGTTGCTCCGGCAGCACGGTCGTTGGTTATTCAAAATCAGCATGTAGGGGATGGATTGGTGCGGCACTTGGAGACGCAGGAGGCCGATTTAGTCGTCGTCGGCGAGACCAAGCGGCACTTACTGGGGCGGGTTTTGTTGGGAAGCGTTTCGCTGTTTGTCCTCCGCCACGCTCCGTGCAGCGTCTGGATTACACGAAACCGTATCATTCGGGGGGCTGCAAAAAAAGACACCGCTGATGCTGCAGTGCCGGCTGACAACTGAAAAGCATTCAACCGGCACACTGCTTGCGAAGCTGAATGCTTGTTTGTCGTTGGTCCAACGATGGGACGGCCCGCAATGGGCAACCGTCGCAGAAAGTGATGATTCCATGCCGTCTGAAGCGACAACCTCCGTCCCCCACGCAAAACTGCTCGCCGCTTTGAGGACGGCGCGGGCCTATCCTCGGGCGGTCGCTGCGGGCGTAACGGAGGGTGGTCCGATCGTGCTGAAAGAAACCCACATTTCTTGGGTATTCTTGGTTGGCGCGTATGCTTTCAAAATCAAGAAACCGATTCTGACACCGTTCTTGGATTATCGGTTGCTAGGATCGCGAAAGGATTTCTGCGGTCGCGAAGTCGCGTTGAATCAGCGATATTCGGATCAACTGTATATCGGCGTCGTGCCGATCAGCCTCCGGGATGGTGCGGTGGTTGTAGAAGCGGAAGGCAAGGCGATTGAATACGCTGTCAAAATGCATCGTTTTAACGAGGATGCGTTGCTGAGCACGCGTTTGGCAGGCGGCAGATTGACCGGTCAGGAAATCAAAAGTATTGGCGTGATGCTGGCCGATTTTCATACGCGAGCCCAGCCTGTTAGTCGGGCCGATGTTGCACTGCGGGATCCGCAGCGATTTGGCGACGAAGCATTCGCCAATTTCACCAGTTTGGCTTCGCTTACGGGCCCTCCGGTAGCAGAGAAATTGCGATTGTTGTCGGATTGGACCGCCCGATTTTTTTCAGAACATCGCCAGCAATTTCGATCGCGAATCGAACACGGATTTGTCCGCGAATGCCACGGCGACTTGCATGCAAACAACATGGTGCAATGGAAAGGACGTTGGCAACCGTTTGACGGAATTGAATTCAATGAGGCATTTCGTTTTATTGACAACTTAAGTGACATCGCCTTCTTAGCGATGGACCTGCATGCCCGGCATGCCCCGCAATTCGCAGCGGTCTTGCTGAATAGCTACCTGGAGCAGACCGGGGATTATCGAAGTTTATCCCTGTTGCGTTGGTACCTAGTCTATCGGGCCCTGGTGCGTGCGAAAGTGGCACTCCTGAGGTCCCAGCAACTGAGCGGGGAATGTGCGGTTTCGGAACTAACCGATGTCCGCCAGCACATCGATTTGGCAGCTCAATTTGCTTTTCCTGCTGCCCCCAAGCTGTGGATCATGCACGGGCTGAGCGGCAGTGGAAAAAGCACCGCGAGCGAGCAACTGGTCAATCGTCATGGGGCCATTCGTATACGCTCGGACCTCCAACGCAAACGCACCCCGGTAAATTCGGCACAACCGGCCGAATCGCCGTACAGTCCGGCGGCCCGAGCTCGCGTTTACCACGAGCTTCGGCAGCTAGCGGAGAGAATTCTATTGGCCGGATTTCCTGTCGTGATTGACGCGACTTTTCTTCAAGCGAATCAACGTTCCGAATTTCGCAGTTTGGCCCAACAACTGCAGCTTCCGATGAATATTGTCCATTGCGAAGCCCCGTTGGAGGTGCTTCAGCAGCGAATCAGGCAGCGTGCGTCGCAGACGGAGAACGTTTCCGAGGCCGATTTGTTGGTTTTACAACAGCAGCTTGAACAGCAGGATGCATTGACCGCTGAGGAGTGGCGATGGACGGTGATCGTCGACGATGGGGTTTAGCCGACCAGGGTTAAGCCGGAGATCTTTACAACGCGGCGGTGATCAAATGAATGATTACAGTGGGCGAATGTCTTGCTGGGGAACTTTGCTTTAGTCATTCATTTTTGGAACGAGCCCTGGGTGAACGGTCCAGCGTCCCAACGAATTTTTTTAGGAGAATCGCCATGAGTCTTGACCTTCGTACGAATTTCGGCGGTCTGGTACTTCATTCCCCGATTGTCGTCAGCGCGTGTCCGTTGATGGCCCAGGACCAGATGCGACTAGCGGTTCAAACTGCGGGTGCGGGGGCGATTATTTTGCCGTCGTTGTTTGAGGAACAGGTTCTATTAGCACATCAGCGCGATGGGTTTTGTTTATCGGCTGACGAGCAGCGTCTCATGCAGCACGTCAAGTCGATGGAGATCGAACCCCATTGTACGAGCGCCCAGCAGTATTTGGCGATGGTTAATCGGGCCAGCACGCAGATGTCGATTCCCGTGATCGCCAGCTTGAATGGTTTTGCGACCAGCAGTTGGATTGACTTTGCCGGGGAGCTGGAGGGGGCTGGTGCGGACGCGGTCGAGTTGTGCTTGCAGGTTTCGCGAGACGACTTCGTGCAATGTCCAAGGAACTTTGAGGATGCGATCGTACAGACGATTCAGCGAACCAAGCGTTCGATCACGGTTCCATTGTTTGTAAAACTACAACGGCAATTCACTTCGTTGCCTAACTTGGCACAACGGCTGCTATCGGGAGCCGACGGCATTGTCCTGTTTGCCACCCCTCCCCGGATTGATATTTGTCTGGACCGCTTGACGTTGAAGCAGCGTTGGAATCTGTCGCCCGGCGGTTCGATCATCGATTCTTTGGAAACGATTATGCGTGTCCATCGTGCCTGTCCGGCGATGCCAATTGCAGCATGCGGTGGAATCGCGGATTCGATCGATTTGCTGCGGGCCTTGCTAGCAGGGGCCGACGTGGGGATGGTTGCCAGTAGTGTGTATCGTGCAGGGGCCGATTCCATCCGGTCGATGATCGACGGCTTGATCGTATTCATGGAGAAGCACGGCTGGCAATCGACGGCTGAGATTTACCAACGACGTCCGGTCTTGGGGGATGAGGATGCCTCGCGTCAGGGCTATTTAAAGAGTATGTCGCAGCCGGAATTTGACCAGTTGGCGGGCGGTCCCGAGCAACTGTTGGTGCGTGGCGATGGGTACGGCCACTTAAAATGAGCCGAACGGACGGGGACTTGGGTAACTTGTGGTCGGTTTGACGCTTGTGGCGAATATGATGAATTGTTGGCATTTGATGGTCGATCCTTTGAGATGATTCTTATCACAGCCGACGGGGCCGTTGCGCGCGTCCCAAGTTTGGCTGGGAGTTGTTTTCATGGATTTGATTGACGTTGCCGATGCGAAATCTTCTTTCCGGGGGCCTTTATCGGGCCAATCGGTTTTTTTGGGGTTGGCTGCCAGGGATTGCGTCGATCGCTGTGTTCCTGGGCGATGGGCTGCGTGTCGGTTGCATCGTCCAAGCCGACGACATGTCGAGAGGGCTGGTAATTGGAAGGACCGAGGTCGAGCAGATTCCGGAACTTCCACCGGAAGTCGTGCAGCAGCTTCCTGGGGCTTGCCTGGATACTTGGCACGCCGAAACGGCCGGGGAGCATGGTACCGGTCAAACAGCCGGTCCGTTTTCGAATTCCACTCCCCCGCAAGCGGACCCTGCGGACGCGCGTTGGCGAGCTTTTTATTTGCGGCAGGTTGCGGCTTCCATAGGCCAGACCGGCAAAGCGAACTTGGGATCGGGACACGACGATGATGACCCGTTAGCGGACATGGGAGCGGCGGCCCCCATTAAAAACAGGCCTCCCAGTGGCGGCATGCAAAACCTGCATCCGCAGACCAGTCGTCGTTCCCAAGGACCATCCGTGCATAGGGCCGGGGGGGCTGATCCGCACGAGGAATTGTTGGCCAACGACCCTTATCCTTCGGCGCTGACATGTGCGAAGTGTCACCCGAAGCACTTTGCAGAATGGCGAAGCAGTGCACACGCATATGCCAGCATCTCGCCGATGTTCCAGCGTTTCGAACAGAAAATCATCGACTTGACGCAAGGTACGGTTGGCGCGTTCTGTTTCCGTTGTCACGCCCCCGTGGCGGTGCAATTGAACCTGCCGCGATCGACCAACCTTTTAGACGCCCCCGCGATCGTGCGCGAGGGAATTACATGTATTGCATGCCATCGGGTTAACGAGTGGTACAGTCGCACCAACGGCTCGCGGCGGATCGAACCGGGGAACGTTTACGAACCAGTTTACGGCAGCGGTGACGGCACGGGAGTCGCCGCCGCGATCACACAAAAGGACGAATGGAAGCTGAAGTTGTCTCCTACAGAGAAAGGTCCCGGACAACCGATGCATCGCGCAGCCTTTGCTTTCCAGCCGTTGTCTCAAAGCGACTTCTGCGCCCCGTGCCATCAAGTCGCAGTTCATCCTGGCATTGGGTTAGAAATCGTTGATGCCCAGTATTTGGCCAGCCCCGCAGCGGCCAAAGGGATCACTTGCCAAGACTGCCACATGGGGCAGGTTCCCGGGAAACCCGACGGATATGAATTTACACAAATTGCTGAACTTTCCGGTAAGCCATGGGGAGAGGTTCGCAAACATGCAAATCACTCGTTCTGGGGCCCTGGTTTTTCGATCGCACACCCCGGATTGTTCCCGTTAAACGAAAAAGCCGAACAATGGACTCCGAGGCAGTGGTTGGAGTTTGACTATCGTAGCGCTTGGGGGACGGAGGCATTCGAAAGGCAATTGCCCGCAGGTGCAGCCTTCCCGCCGACTTGGCAGCATGCGGATGACCGTCGCGACGCGAGAAAAATCATCGCTGCGAATTTGGAGGTGAAGCGTCAAAAACGAGCAGATTCGATTCGTTTGATGGAGCTTTCATCCGACCTGATTGGTCCTAAATTTGACCATCATCCACAACGGGGAGCACCCTTGAAGTTTCGCTATCTGGTGCGCAATCTTAGCGAGGGGCATAATCTGCCCACCGGTTCACTGGGTGCCCAGCCGCAAATTTGGCTGAACGTCGTTCTTATTGGCCCCGATGGACAGCGATTGTGGGAGTCGGGCTACCTGGATCGTCAAGGTGATTTGGCCGACCTGATGTCCGAAGAGATGCATCAAGGGAAGATTGCTCGGGACTCGCAGCTTTTCAGTCTACAAACCAAATTCTTGATCAATTCGTTTCGCGGTACCGACCGAGAGGTTGCCGTACCATTGAACTTCAGCTTTGATCAATTGGTGTTCCTGCGTCCCGGAGCGGTGCCGGTCAGCGTGCTGAATCACCCTCCGCTGATACGCATGGAGGCACGATCGATTCCTGCATTGGGGCAACGGCAGGCGGTATATACCGTTCCGGGTAAACTGCTGACGCAACCGGGGGTGTACCGACTGAGTGCCAGGATGCGCAGCCGAGTCGAGCCGATGTATTTTATGCGACTGGTCGACGCGACACCCGACATGATGCAGCGGATGGATGAGGGGACGTTAAATTTTCATACGCAGTCCTATTCGTTTATCGTGCGTTGATTTTTCAGAAGCAACGGATTGGAATCCAGCTTAAGGAAACGGACTTGTCGAAACGTCTTGTTCCAGCAGGCACGGCCCTCGGTTCTCGTTCGCAGCAACAAGGCTGCACTGCGATTGCCTGCCATTACGCACTGACGCTGCTGGGCTCCGCTTCAATAGCATGTCTTTTGGTACTGTTGGATTCCAGGGCGGCCGCCGCACAGGTCCTGCTTGGTTTACCGCAGGCGGTCACCGAGGGCGATCGATTTCGCGAACAACCCCAATGCACATTTCCGAAAACTCTCCTTACGTTTCCCGCTGCTCAGAGCCGGGATCCTCAAATTGAAAGCACGGTTCAGGGGCATGGGTTGCGTGCCAACCCCAGCCACCACCCGCACCAAGCGGTGCCACCGCCTGTGACGGATTCCTCTCCAGTGCTTTCGCAGCAACCATTGTTTTCGCAGCAGTTACATGAAGCGGAAAACGCGGACTTTAGCCGACCGATCTTTCCCTGGGCTGATCGAGCGTATGATCCCGCGGAGCAGGCGTATGTTTATGACGAAAAGTATGAAGTCCCCACGGAACGCCCATGGTTGGAACTGGGGATCCCGTTCTACGACACCGGGTTGCTGCCTCGGGGAGGAGCGGCCATTTTTGGAGCGTCCAACCTTACGCACCCCGCGTTCTATGTTTATGGTGATTATCGCATCGGGATGGCGGCGGGACGAAACGTGCTGGGGCGAACCGACAACATTGCCCATCGGTTGAACTTAGACTTTGACCTGCGATTGACCGCAACGGAACGTTTTCATGCTTTCATCGGTCCGCTCAACAAAGCCGCTCAGTTTTCTCAAGCTCGATTCATTGATGGCAGAGTCGAATTCGACCCGAACTTTAATTTAATCCCCGTGACTGGTTTTTTTGAAGGTGATCTAGGCGCGATAGCCGGTGGCTTCCAGGGGAGATCGACCACACAGCATTTACCCGTTGCGGCGGGCTTGGTTCCTTTACTGTTCCAGAACGGGATTTGGATGGAAGATGCCGTGACAGGGGTTGCCATGGCCATTCCAGCCCGAAACAGCGCGTCGCTGGATTGGTCAAACTTTGATGTCATGGGTTTTGCCGTCGTCGACCAACTACTCAGTCCCGCCTTTGGCAATGATCCGCATGCCGCGCAGGCGCTCGGCACCGCGTTGTTTTTGGATGCGTACCAAGGGTACATTGAAGCGGGCTACGCCTACCTACACGATCGAATCGGGCTGGGGCGCAGCTATCACAATATCACCGTCAGCTACACGCGTCGGTATTTCGATCGCATCAACAACAGCGTGCGCGTGATCATCAATGCAGGGCAAGATTTGCCAGCCGACCAGCGAACCGCCGACGGCGGCTTGTTGCTGATCGAAAACAGTTTGGTCACGGACAACCCTTTTGCGGTTTTGCCTTACATGAACATCTTCGTTGGCTGGGATCGACCACAAAGTGTTGCCAGAGCAGGGGTTAGTGGCGAGATCCTGAGAAATGTTGGACTGAACTTTGACCCCGACGGCTTGAATGGGCATCCAACGCTTGATGGTAGTGGCAACAACACAGTCGGTGGTGTGATTGGCATTGATCTTTTGGGCACGAAACTGGATCGGCAGTTGATTGTCGAATTGGCCTATCTAACGGTGCATGGTGACGGTAGTGGGCGAATAGCCCGGGGAAGCCAGCGAGGCCTGGCGGGAAGATACCAATTTCCGATTTCGCATCGGACTTTACTGCGTTTTGACGCGATGTACGGATGGCGAAACAATGACCATGACATCTACGGCACCAGGATGGAGCTGCGCTGGAAGTTCTAACGCGAGCGACGAAGTCTTGGCAGTTGTTTATTAACAGTTCGACGATCGCGCGAATTATCGACGAAGGCCAGCAGAACCCCCGCTGCGGCACCAAACAGATGGCCTTCGACAGAAATCGAGCGATTGCCAACAGGCACGAGCCCCCAGAAGAATGTGCCGCTGAACAGAAACAACACCACACAGGTCAGCAGCAGGGATAGAACACGCTTTTCCAGCAAACCTGCGGTAACCAAAAATGCAATCAGTCCGAAAACCAATCCGCTGGCTCCGATATGATTCGCGGTTCTACCCAACAACCACAGTAGAATGCCGCTGGCCAGCACCATGCCAGCGACAATCGACCAACAACGTCGTCGTGAACTGGCCAATAAGATCATCAGGATCACTAGCGGGATAGTATTGCTGAGTAAATGCCCGAGGCCGGCGTGCAAGAAAGGCATCGTGACGATGCCCACCAAGCCAGAGCCAGTGCGCGGGACCAGCCCCCACTGGACCGTTGCTGGGACGACAAGTCCGATCAGGTAAACCGCCCAAATCACAGCAACAAAGGTCATCACCTCGCGGATTCGATGCGACCAGTGGCGATTCAACTCGGTGGTTCGACCCATTTGGCAACGGCCTCGTCAATGCCCTGATTGGTCATGAAAATTTGCTGAACCAGCCCCTCTTGGTCTACCAGGACGACAAACGGAAAGGACGTAATGCCAGTTTGCTGCGCGATCGGGTTCTGAACCCCCTGTTGCTGCGGCGATGGGCTCCGCAAGGTTGGCCAATCCAGTTGAATTTCATTTTCAAACGTTGCCAACGCCTCCTCATTCAAGTCGACATTCACACCGACCAACGCGACCTGTTGAGGAAAGCGGTCACGAATCTGTTCCAATTGGCGAAAAACCGTAATCGACTCCGGGTGTTCCGCCGCCCAGATCGGCATTAGTACCCATTGGCCTCGAAAGGAATTCCAGGGAACCGGCACACCCGCCGTATCGGGCAAATCAATCTGCAACGACTGACCGATTACGTTTTGCCGCGCCGCGTAGGCCGACAAGACCATCTCCTGCTCCTGTCGAATCGACGCATCGTCGGTGTCCTGAAAACCGGCCTGAATCACCTTGTAAGCCGTTTCGGTTAGATCCTGTCGCCCACCCACTTCGAATTGCAGTGCGTTTTCGGAAAGGTATCGCAACGCTTCCAAATCGGAACCGCGACGGATCAAATGGGTCGCTGCCTGCTGCCATTGTCCGGGAGTCACCAGACGCCCCTGTTCCAAATCGCGACGCAAACCGTTCAGCACATCAAAGCGTTCGGAACGGGCCAAGCTTTCCGACATCGCGCGAATGTTCGGATCGGGATGATTGGCGAAGGTTTCGACAAGTAAACCACGGACCTGTCTGGCTGCTGCATCATAGCCGTATTGTTCCAAGCCACTGCGGGCCTGGCCGATTGCCATCAGGGCTGGCATATCCAAAATCTCGGCATTCCGGCTTAACTGCTCGATTAGTTCCACCACCGGTTCCGGATTATCGGTCGCACTAAGATCTTCCATCGCAAAACTGATCAAGATCAATCGACTATCGACCGCCAGCCGCGCGTCGAAGCTTTCACTTAGTTCCTCCGCGTACCGCCTCAGTTCGCTTGCAAAAGCAATTTCCCCCAACGCCAGCAAATGGGAGTACGCCTGCAACTTCCCCTGCTTTCCCTGTTTCAATAACTCAGGTGGCGCGGTGTCAGGGTCCAGCAACCGCCCGGACGCTTCCAGTTTCAATTTGGCAAGTCGTTTTAATTCAGCCTGAATCGCCGCCGAAGTGGAAAGGCTCGTTTCACCGTTGGCGACTGCCCGCATCCGCTGGTCAATCAGACCCAGCAGTTTCACCAGTTCCGTCGGTTTGGCGTCTACGGTTAGCTGGAGTGGATCATCCGCCAGTTTCGGCAACGACGCCCCTGCCGCCAGGAAATCACTTGGGACCGCGTCTTGTCCGTCACCCGCCGTATCGTTCATCGCGTCAGGCCCGTCAGGCGACGCAGCAAAATCCGATGGGGTATTCTCCGTGGAAACGATGGTTTGGTCTGCCGACGAGTTGACCGCAGTGGAATTCGACTGCCCGCAGCCCGTCAGCCCGCTGGACCACCCTAGGATCGAAAAAGCAAGGCATGGAAAAGCCGCTGCACGCGATAACGACTTCTTTGGCGGGTAGGCCATGATGTTGCCTTTAATGATTTCGACTGAAAAATCGGTAACCGGAATGATAGAACGGTTCCCAGCTTTTGATGCCAACAGCCTTTTGAAAAAGAAGGCATTAGCTGGGGCTTGCGTCCCATCCTCCCCCTAAACTTTACATTCCGGTATCATTTCAGGGCAAGGACCCGGCGTTGGAAATACGGTTGCGAACCCTTGCCGGGGAATCGTTCGGGGTCTTCGCCGTCGGTCGAGGTGCCGGATGTTTATAGCATCGCTGGAGGAACGCCTCATCATCTTTCAGAATTTCTCTTCAGAACCACAGTAAGCCCCCAAAATGCGCCCCGGACCGTCGCTTTCTTCTCGCGCGTTGACCGTTTCGTTGTTGGCCGCGTGCTTCACAACCTTGGCGGTACTGCTGTCTTACAGCATTTTTTATGGCCGTGGCTACGATCGGCCGTTGGACGTGGAGATCCGTCTGGAGCGGAGGCCCATTGAAACCGCTGATGGTCAGGGAGCGGTAATGACCGACGTTTTGATTGTCAAAAATCTGACCGCGGATACGTTGCCTCGCGTCACATTGGATCTAAACGGGCAGTACTATCTGTATCGCGACAAACCGTTGACGCCGCATGAGGAATTGGTTTTACCACAAGCCATCTTCAAGACGAAAAGTAATCAAGCGTTCGTCCCGGGGCGGTATGCGATTTCCAAGGTCAACGTGACAGCGCAACTACCCAGCGGAGCGAGAGGGGTGGCAGTGGCACGGTTCCCGAGCCAACTTGACGCGCGAGACAATCCTTGAGACAGGCTGCTAACGCCGACACAGCTACCGAGGTGGTTCGTCCATTTTGGCCTCCTCCAAGGCACGCTGCAAATGCCATTGCACCGAACCTTCGGGGAACGTGTCGAATTGAGCCAGGCTTTCTTCTAGGTGAGCAACATGCTTTCGCCATTGCGCATGCGCGGCATCCCTGCCGATTGGGACAGGCTGGCTTGCCCGTTTCTGCTCTCGCCAATTCCGTAAAAACGCCTCATTCTCCGCTTCGGCGGCCAGGGCGAATTCAGCGGCGTTTAAACCGTCAGGATCACTCCGGTATCTTTCCCTTAACCGTCGTTTATCCGCTGCGGTCAGGCTTAAGTCTGATTTCGAAACCTGTGGTTCTTCATCGCTAACTAATCGTTGGCTGACTTCGCCCCAGAGCGAAAGTAGAATTACCAGCACTAGACCTAAGCCAATCCATTTAGGCAGCGACAGTTGCCAGCCCGAATGTTCGGTACTGGTGTCGGTTGGGCGACTTTCCAAGTTCTGAAACGGATCTCGCATGGTTGTTTTCCCGAAAAGCTTGTTAAAGGAGGGGGGTGCCCCGCGTTCAGCAGGCGGCTAAAAGTTGCCCTGATCACTGCACCAGGATCGTGGGCAAGTTGTTGGCAATTTCCCGAAATGTTTCAATTAACTGAGCTCCGTCATCGGCATGACGCTGCAACCCACCACCAAGATCGGCCACCTGCTGCATCTGCTGTTGGTCAGCGATTGAGGTAAAGGTGACCGTGTGGATCGTGATGTTCGTCGTCGCGGCAATCTGCTGGGCAACCGTGACGGGACCAATCCCTTGATTGTGGACGCCATCGGTCATTAGCACCATCGTCTTTGCGGCAAACGGACGCGAGGTTCCTGGATTTTCCAGCACGGTCCAGCCATCCTGCATCCCCATCCCAATTGCGGTCATTCCCCATGGACCGAGTGTCGTCAGCGTATCCAGAATCGAATCCAGGTCTTCGGTCAAGTGCAAATCCAAGGTTGAATTGGTGGCGTACGATACCAAACCGACACGTTCCACCTGGGGCGTTTCTTTTAGCACATCCAAAAACACTTCCACCGCCGTGACCAGGTTTTCCCAGGGGCTAGGGGGCGGAGGCCCAAGGTTGTAGTAATGCTCCCACACCCAGTCCTGATACATTTCAGGGGTTGTCCCAGAGGTGTAATAATAATTGCCCCATTGCTGAAAGATGAAGCCTTGTTCCATGCCCGCGTGAATGACACTGAGAAACCACGGCGACATGCCCGCCGGCCAGTCGTACTGGGTCCACGCCATCGAACCACTGCGGTCCAAGACCAGGACAATGTCACGATCGACTTGCATGGCGACCGAGCTCAACTGAGGCTCAAAGGTTTTTCGTCCCAAGAAACCCTTCATTAGAAGATCAATGGAACCGCCTGCGGAGCCATTGGTCCGACGGCCCACCACCCGCACCGAATTGGAAGCGGCGCCATTCTGGACGCTGGAATTACTAACCTGGGTGAAGTCAAATCTGCCAGCATTCTCCTGTTGCGGGTTTGACATCCCGAACTGGATGTCTTTGTCGGGTGCCGTGTCCAACTGCAGGGGCAGACCAGCAACGGTGTTTTGGGCCGCAGTCAAACTGGCTAGAAGTTTAGCCTGTTCCAGGTCCTGCAGTTCGCTAAACGCGCGACCTGCCGCCCGAGCCGACGCATCGGTTGCGACCATCAGTTCGGTGCGTGTCAACTGCATGTACGCCGCATTGATCGCGAACGCTGCCAAGATTGCCAACACCGGCAGGAGAAAAGCGATCAGGCCCAAGACCGAGCCACGCCGACGTTTCTGTAAGAATTGGATATTCATTTTCAAATCTCGAGCAAGGAAACTAAGTGGTAAATCAAGTTGCTAAAATTTGTCGTGTTGCCTATTTCGAACCAAGCATCGCACTGGTCATGTAAGCCGCCTATTGAGAAGCCTGAAAAAAACCATCGTATCGTTCGGTCCGCATGACTGCTTCCGTTTCGATTGTCCGCCCGCGGCTAAACATTGGGACAAACAGAGCGTTGTCATCAACGGGAACCTGAATTCTCACGCGGACTTCGGAACTGCTGTCGCTTAACCCTTGTCCGTTATTGATGGTGACGGCAGCGTTTTGAGTATTGATGATCCCGAGGATCCGATTTGCTTCGGCAATTGCTTCAGCCGACGTGCCGCCCGGTACCATCGCGATACGCGCCGCAAAGTAAGCGGCGTCTTGAGCAAGGTTGCGAATCAGGCTCAAACGCGCAAATTCGATGCAGGCGAAGATGATAACCAGCAACACATTTGCAATAATTGCAAATTCAACAATCGATGCACCAAGCCTATTTGCGTGGCTGGCCGAACCCTCACGCCGAGGCGATCCGAATCGCCTAGATCGGCAAGATCGACGACCAATGCGGGGACGATCAGTCAGGAATGTTGAATTCACAGTACCGCTCTCTTGATGGTGGAAGGCTGTTATGCATCGCGCGATCAATTGTCAATTGTTTTCAAAGTTTGCGTATTCTTTCCGCATGGTGACGGCAGCAGTGATTTGTTTGTCGCCAAAAAATTTGGCTGGTGAAATCAGATTGGTTGCCGCCGGAACGCTGACAGTCACGCGGACGTGATCCAACGTCTGTGCACCATCGAAGCCATTGCCTGAAAACGTGACGACATTACCCGGGTCGTACTGAATATTCCGCTCGTCCAACAATGCGATGACACGAGCTGTTGCCGCCGCATTAGTACCCCCTTTGGGAACACCAACGCGTGCTCCCTCGTAGGCCGCAATCGTCAATGATTCTCGCAGGAACATGGCGCTACATAAGTCGATCGTGGCGATGCAAATCGTCAAAATCAGCGGTAAGCAAACCGCTAACTCCGCAGTCGCAATCGCATCTCGATTTGGTCGTAAACACTTACGCTGGCGACGCATGAGGATTCCTTGAAACTTCTCAGTGGACGGATGAAGAAACGGGCAAGTTGCAATAAACCCAATCGTGTCCGAGACGGATCACCGCATGAATGCAAGTTGCCGTCCTATTGGAAAGTTAGCTTATGATTGCCACGCGAGCGCCCGATTGAATTGAACTTTTCCCGCGAATGCGGTTGGTAGCCAGCAAGAAAGCAACCGGTTATCCAAACGTTGCCGGTTTTAGCAGCGCGGGATTGGCACTCTGGTCCCAAAAATGGTTTGCTGGCAAAAATTTAGAATTTGATGAGCCTGCAAAATAATACTGGAAAAATAATTGACATTACGGTCACGATACCGTATCTTTCGCGTACTTTTCACAGTGCGCGGAAGTCCAGCGTCATTTCTTGTTGCAATGTTTATAGCGGGCGTCACGCACGATTTTTGTCGTTGTTTTTGCGATTTAGAGGTACGGTTATGATCCGAAAACGAGGTTTCACTCTGGTTGAATTGCTGGTGGTGATTGCGATCATTGGCGTTTTGGTTGGGCTCTTGCTACCGGCGGT
>SLFV01000560.1 GCA_007124075.1 Roseimaritima sp. | reverse complement strand
TTCGTGTCGGTGGTGAGGAAGCCGCAGCGGACGACGAGTTGGTAACGAACGATTTAACGAACGCGATCAATCTAGCGGTCCAGCATGGGATCAACCGGATTGAAATTGCCGAACGCCACGTGGTGACAGGGCCGCTGGTCATCGAAAAAAGTGGGCTGGTAATCTCCGCACGCGAACCTGGGTGTCAGCTACGGTTTGAAAATTCCCCGCTATTGACCATGGAACATGCTGTGATGGTCAATGTGGGTAAAAGCCGCGTTCGATTCGAAAACGTTCAATTCGTCTGGAAAGTGCCCAGCAACGCGATTTACGGAGGCGCCCTGTTTCAGGTGGAAGCCAGTCGTGGCGTCCAGTTGGACAATTGCGTTCTAACCGTTGACAATTCCAGCGGTCGGGAGCCAGTTAGTGCCTTTCAGATTCACGCTTACGGGGCAAACGACGCCAGCAATGGAACTGACACGACCGGTCCGCCGCCGCTGGTGGCTTTGGAGTTAAACAATGTGATCGCCCGCGGTCAAATGACGTTGATTCGGATGGATGTCGCGGCTCAATTGCAACTCCGCTGGGAAAATGGACTGTTGGCGGTATCGGAGCGAATGCTGGAAACCGCTGGAGCACTGCGAACCCCGGTCGCCGGACGGATTCAAATCAAACTGGCACTGCGTGACGTGACAGCATCGATCCCCAAGGGGTTGGTGGCTGTCAACCTGGGGCCTTCCGGCAATGTCCCCATCGTGATTGACCGTGATTGTTCCAACTGTGTGTTTACCACCGCTGAGGGAGGGGCGCATGTCTCGGTCAATGGCGTTCCGGAGATGCGTGGAGGCCCCTACGTCATCCTGTCTGGCGTCGGTAATCATTACGACAGCGAACCGGGAAGGAGCGATCAGATTGTCGCGATCAAGGATACTGAAGGTGATCTGCAGGCGTTCCGCTTGATCGATTTGGCCGAAAGCGAGCCCCCCTCCTGGATGCGTGAGCAGTCTCCGCAATCCTTCGTCTACTGGTCTGCGCTGACTCCCCCCGACGACAAGCCAAGTCATCAGCTTGTGCCCGCTGATTTTTCGCAAGATGGCACAGTCCTGCCAGGGTTTGTTGAAATACGGTTGCCCGCCTTGCTGGAGCCGCTTCCAGCCGAACCAGAAAACCGGCCCTCGATTTGACAAATGGCTGTCGGCGAGATTTAATCGTGCAAGAAGTCTGTTAGACCTTCCGATAAATTTTCGGGCTCCGTGTTTTCTTTACCAACGAGGACGATCGCATGAAACGAGTGGCATTGATGGCTTTGACCGTGGCGTTGCTAAGCACGCCCGCATACGCCATTACCGAATTCAACAAGCAGTGGAAAGCCAAGTACTTGGGAGACGACGTGCCGGGCGATTTTCTGACCGCTGGGCGCAAAGCTGGGTGCAATGTCTGCCACGTCAAAGGCGAAGACAAGAAGGAAGTTCGCAACGAATATGGCGCGGCGGTCATGAAGTTTTTGAAGGCGGAGGACTTTCCCAAGGACCGAATCAAAGAGGAGCCCGAGAAAGTGAAGGAAGAGATTCTGGCGGGATTCAAAAAGGCAGGTGAGGAGAAAAGTAAGGATGGCAAGTCTTTCGCTGACAAGATCAAAGCGGGTGAGCTGCCAGCAACCGACGCGGGTCTGTAGTCGACTAACTGTCCTTCACCTTGAAGTCTGACCATCGAAAACGTCGACAGGAATTTCTTGTCGACGTTTTTTTGCTCTTGACTGTCGCCCTTACCGATACGATTCGGAAATCGCTTTGCCATCGCGGGCAGAAATGGGGGCAGGTACCGTTGTGCGAAGCACACGAAGGGCCGTTCCGGCAACGATACCTGCCCCCGTTTCTGCCCGCCTGGGGTACATTCCCGAAAAGTTCCTTTTCTGTTCCAAATCCTCGCTGCCCCCGGTATCCATCAAAGCTGTTATGAAGATCTTTTCACCAATGTTGATGTTGTGCTTGCTGTCCATCCCCAATGGCGTTTCCGCCGATGAAGCCAAGGGGGGGGTTGTCTCGCTGTTTGATGGCAAGTCACTCGCTGGGTGGCGCGCGAGCGAAAACAAGGATAGTTGGTTTGTCAAAGAGGGGATGCTGGTCTGTCACGGTCCGCGCAGTCACTTATTTTACGTCGGCGAACTCGCTCCGTTTAAAAACTTTCACTTCAAAACCGAGGTGATGACCACGCCGGGTAGCAATTCTGGGATTTACTTCCACACCCGATATCAGGAGGACGGTTGGCCTAAATATGGCTATGAATGCCAGGTTAACATCACTCACCGCGATCCCAAGAAAACTGGAGGCCTGTACGCCGTTGCGGATGTTTTTGATCCTCCCGTCAAGGACAACCAGTGGTACACGCAGGAAATCATTGTGCAAGGAAATCGGATCGTACTAAAAGTTAATGGCCAAATCCTGGTTGATTACGAGGAACCGGAGGACAAGCCCATTACCGATGACCAATTCGAACGCAGGCTCAGTGAAGGCACCTTCGCGCTCCAGGCCCACGACCCCGATAGCAAGGTATTCTTCCGCAACTTGCAGGTGAAGCCACTGCCCTAATGACCCGGAGTGCGAAGTCGATCGATGTGGGTAGCGACTTTGATTAAATCTGCGATAAATTGAGGCCTTCGGGACAATTGTGAGACCCAAAGGCTTGTCCCTCGCATGGGAACAGGAGATAATGATCGGCGGTGGCGGGGTGTCAATTTATTTCGCCATCAAAGAAACGTTCCGGTTTTACTTCCTTTTCGCTCGGGCTGCTTCGGTCACGAGCCCTTCCTGGAGAAACACGAATGGTACGGATCATGATTGGTGCGGCTTTGTTGGCCGCGATGTCGGTTGTAACCCCGATCAGTGCGGCAGATAGCGATGCTTGCTTGGCAAAAGGTGACAGGATTGGTGCCTTCTACGTCACGAAAGTGGCAGGGGCCGATAAGGATGGTGTTGAAGCTGGACAAGAGCTCTGTTATCGTTGCCGCTACGGCAACCGCCCGATGGTGATGGTTTTCAGTCGCAAGTCCAGTGACAAGCTGAATCAGCTGATTTCTCAGCTCAACGACGCTGTTGAAGCCAACAGCAGTGCGGAACTGAAGGGCTTGGTTACTCTGATGGGTGGTGACTCCGATTCTCTGAGGAAAGAGGCAAAGAAGTTGGCTTCTTCCACCTCGGTGAGCAACATCCCGGTCACGGTTGCCAACGACATTGAGAACGGGCCTAAGAATTACAAGCTTGATCCTCAGGCAGATGTGACCGTTGTCGTTGCCAGTTCTAGCAAGGTTGTCGCCACGCACGCATTCAACAGCGATGCCATCGATGTCGCTGCAGTGCTAGCGGAAGTGAAGAACGCAGTCAAATAACAACCGGGCTGTGCTTGAGGCGTGATTGGAAAGTCGCCTTTTGCTCCGGCAAAGCTAGTTTGTCACAGAATGCTGCTTTCGCGGAGTGAGAGGTGACTTTGTCGCGTCACCAGCTTGTGGTTTGGGTCAACTAAAATTTACGGATTGGAGGGGTGTCAACTGCCAAATAGGATGAGGTAGCAGGTAAGCCGCTAGCTCAGTCCTCTCCCTTCCCCCTGCTGGCGTCTTCGGATGCTGCTCTTCTCTTGCTTCCGCATCATGGGCGTGTCAGTTGGCCGCGCGCTGGAATTACGCGCTTCCGCTTTTCTTTGTTCCTCTGGCCTGCCTGTCAGCCTGTTTCTTTGCGATTCGATGCCCCGCTCTCCATGGACGCGGTTCCGGTTGTCGCAAGACATTCGGTGAAGGCCTCACATTCCACGCCTAGCCATGAATGTGAGGCAATGCAACCTGCAAGGATGGGCGTTGTCCCATCTCAGATCGGTCGTAAAAAAGCGAGCCCCCTCGTGTGGGGCAGTACTCGAGGGGGCTCATCTACCCAGGAAGTCGGGGCAGTGACTCCCCGGGCAGCGTGATTGTAGGCAAGACGTGTTGAGGTGCAAAGGGGAATTTTCTCCTACACAACCGCGAGTTTAATCAGTCGGAACCGCATCTCATAGAAAAAAAAGTTTGATTTTGTGCCAGTTATCTGCTGGTGTCTGCCGCATTTTTTTCATGTTTCGCCCGGGAATCGTTTTTTGTGTTGCAGAAATACCTTCGCTTGCCGAATCGAGCTGCGGATGTTGACATTCTGCGGAAGCTTGAAACACTTTGGGCACGGAAACGGTCTCCCGGCCTGCTGGCGTTTGGCGCCATGGTTACTCGCAGCGATCGGGGGATGTCGATTAGCATTGCCAATTTGTTGATTAAATGAGCGAGATGGTGGCCAACCAAACGGGTAATCAAGCAGCGGATACGAATCAGGAATTACGCCCCAAAGCGACGGAGTTTTCGCTCTTGGTCGTGGACAATGATCCCGCCCATGCGCGGGCAATGACCGAGAGTTTAGAGAAAGTCGGATATCAGTGCACGGTCGCGACCAGTGGACCCGAAGGCGCGCAATTGATTCAGCGCGAAAACTTTGATGTCGTCGTCACCGACATGGTGATGAACGACGTTGATGGCATGAAAATTTTGGTTTTGGCGAAGCAGCGACTGCCAGCATGTGAGGTCGTCTTGGTAACTGGGCACGCGACGGTGCCGGTTGCCGTGCAGGCGATGCGGGAGGGCGCGTTTAACTTCTTGGAAAAACCAATTACGCCCCAGCGTTTGCGGGCGGTCACCGAAAAAGCGGTCGATGCGGTCTGGCTGAAGCGGCAAAATACCGAACTGCGTCAGCGTTTGGACGAAAGGTTTGGGTTTGAAGGGATCATCTACTCCAGTCCTGCGATGCAGCAAGTGATCGATCGCTTGAAGCGGATAGCGCCCACGGACGCGACCGTCCTGATTACCGGGGAAAGTGGTACGGGAAAAGAAATGATTGCTCAGGCAATCCACCAAAATAGTCCGCGTCGCAACAAGCGAATCGTGGAATTGAATACGCGAGCCGTTTCGGAACATTTGGTGGAAAGCGAGCTATTTGGTCATGTCAAAGGTGCCTTCACCGATGCGGTCAGTGACCGAGTCGGTGCGTTTGAATACGCGAACGGGGGGTCATTGTTCTTAGACGAAGTCGGAGACATGCCGATGAGCACGCAAATCAAGTTGCTGCGTGTGCTGGAGGAACACGAAATTACTCGAGTTGGCGACAACAAGCCGATCAAGGTCAATGTGCGGTTGATCAGTGCGACCAATCGCCCGTTGGAGGATATGGTGGAGTCGGGCCAGTTTCGCAACGATCTATATTTCCGTATCAAAGTGGTCACGGTCGTCTTGCCGCCGCTGCGTGACCGGCGTGAGGATGTAATCCCTCTGATGGATCATTTCCGCAAAACGTTTCTCAAGCGGCACACGAAACCAGCAGCGCACTTTACGCCCGAGGTGACGAAGCGATTTTTCGCCTATCAGTGGCCAGGGAATGTACGGCAACTGCGAAACTTTGTTGAAACGATGGTCGTCTTGGATACCGATGGAAGTTTGGGGGTAGATGATTTACCGCCGGAACTCTCCGACGCACCACCGCCGCATCTCCCCGAACTGCCGATGGCTGCAGGTCCAGGCGATCTGGTCGGGCGCTCGCTGGCAGAGATTGAACGTTGGGCGATCGAAGAAACGTTGGAATTAACAGAGGGGAATCGGGATGAAGCGGCAAAAATCTTAGGGATCGGTGCCAGGACACTGTATCGCCGCTTGGACCAGTACAAGAAAGAAGAGGAAGATTCGATCGGCACCGGATAGCCGTCTGGTGAAAAAGGAGTCTGGAAACCGCTCGGACCTCTCGGTTTTTCAATCATTTAGCAAGCGATTCCGCGGGTTCCAGCCCTTTCCTAACAGGCGGATAACCCCATTTTTCTTGACTTCCGATCCCCGATGGACCTTTTTTCTTTCCCCTCAAGCACTTATATTACCGCCCCAAGAGCATCCGCTACACAAAGGATAACGACATGGCCGCTAGCAAAAGCAAAATGAAAACACATA
>SLFV01000309.1 GCA_007124075.1 Roseimaritima sp. | reverse complement strand
CCACATTTTCACCGATGACCGTTCGCAAGCCAACCACACTGTTTTCGATCACCGCACCCGGTCCGATTTGGCAACCATCGGCGATCAGGCTCCCCTTGACGCGGGCGTCCTCCATCAGACTGGGCGGTAGGAACCGTGGACGACTGTAAACCGTGGCTTCCTGGCAACTAAAGTCAAACGGAGGCTGCTTACTAGCCAGACTGAGATTCGCCTCGTAAAACGCGCGGATTGTACCAATATCTTCCCAGTAATCATCAAACAAATGCAATTGCACAAGACTGGAACGAATCGCTGCTGGAAAAACCTCTTTGCCAAAATCTGCGTAGTCGGTTTTCTCCAAAGCATCCACAAGGAAATCGCGATTGAAGATGTACAGCCCCATACTGGCGATACAGTCGCGTCCCTCCGCCGCAATGCCTTGCGTTTCGATCCAATCCGGATCGGTCCGAACTAAATCGATCTCGGTGTCCGTCTTTGGTTTTTCCAAAAATCCCGTGACTCGACCGGATTGATCGGTTTTCATGATTCCCAACGCTGCTGCGTCTTTGCGATGCACGGGAATGCCCGCAATCGTGACGTCGGCGTTATTTTTGACATGTGTCTCCATCATGTCGCGGAAATCCATCCGGTACAGTTGGTCCCCGGACAGGATGATGACATGCTGCACGCCCGGTTGTTCCACATACCGCAAATTCTTGCGCACTGCGTCGGCAGTCCCCTGGTACCAGTCGGTCCCCGCATCCACGGTCTGCTGCGCCGCCAGCAATTCGACGAAACCACCGCGAAAGGCATCGAAACTATAGGTCTGCCGAATGTGTCGGTGCAAACTAACCGACAAAAACTGAGTCAAAACGTAGATTCGGTTCAGATCACTGTTAATGCAATTGCTGATCGGAATATCGATCAACCGGTACTTTCCCGCCAATGGCACAGCGGGCTTGGACCGAATCTTGGTCAGGGGAAACAAACGGGTTCCGCGACCTCCTCCTAAAATCAATGCGATTGCATTCCGCATACTGGCGGTGCCTTTCTGTTGCTTCGTCGACGACAGGGATAAAAAATCTGCGGTTTCTACCACGGACCAGCAAGATCATCGTAGCACTTTTGGTTCATGGCTGCATGGGGAGATCTGGCGTTGCGTAGGATCGGCCGCTTAACAAGTCTCCCAGCGGACAGCGAACATCCTGGCCAGGACAAGAAAACAGAATCCGCTAATCATCAGCACCGCCATCTGCGGCCACAGTTCGACCACCGGTAAATCTCGCCAAAAAACTTTCGTGTATCCATCCAACGCCCAAGCATTGAACGTCCACCAGCCTGCACGCTGCAATCCCTCGCTCATGATGTACCGGGGCACCATGGAACCACCCAACGCGCTCATCGCCAAGACTAACACCACTGACAAACCGTTTAATTGGCCGCGTGTGCGACAGAGCGTCGCTAGCAGTAATCCAAAACTTGCCGCCGCCCCGGCGGTCACCATGGTCATCACCAGGAAGCCATCGGCGTGGCCCCACAAATCGATGCCAAAGACAACCTGTCCCCAGCAAAACATCAGGGTCGTTTGCAAAAACCCCAAAACTGTCAGATAAACCCACTTCCCCATTAACAGGTCATCCATCGTCATTCGGGTGGCGAACAAACGGTCCAAGGTGCCGTTTTCTTGTTCCTCCAACAGCACGCCCCCTCCTCCAGTGGCTCCGAACAGCAAAAACATGACGGCGATCCCCGCAGCGTACATGCTGACGATCGGTTTCGCTGAATCGCCTCCCAAGACATCCTCGATTGCGATCTGAGACTGCGTTAGCTGCGTTAACTCTTCCAGCGGATCAAATGTTGAATCAGGATCAGCAGCGGTGTCGGGCGGTCCGGGAAGACCCTCCGCGGAAGGGTTGCTTCGGGCACTGGTCTCCACGCCCGATGCGGCAGGATAATGTTCCCGCCGGTGGTGCCCAGCACCCTGGGAAGGCTCAGGCGATTGAAACCGAACCGCCGCACCGGTAGGATCCTGGCCAGCGACCAGTCGTTGGCTGTTGCTCATCACCACGGCTCGCTGCACGACGGCTGAAACCAGTTGCCCGGCAATTTGGTCGGACGAATCGGTCAGCAAACGCGCCTGAATCCCATGTTCGGCCGGCTCCAGAACAATGGCGACCGAAACAACCCCGCGACGCACCGCTTCGGTGGCAAGTTTGATTTGTCGGCCGGCCTGTGCGGTCTCGTTGCCGGTCGCCGCAGCGGAAACCAAATCATCGAAAAAGCGAAGCCCTGGGTTCAAATGGAGCTGCCGCAAAGCCGCCAAGCTCTCCTGGTTGTCGGCCAAGTCCACTGCCAACACCTTGACCCGTGGCGACGTCGCCCCCCCCCCCAGTCCTCCCCCAAAAATCAATGCAAAAATGCTGAAGAAGGCGATCGGTACCATGAACGTCAGCAGCAGTTCAACACGACTGTGACGCAAGCGATGGAGGCTGATCAGAATTACCGTCGTGATCATTTTCGTGAGAATCTACGCATCGAGGTCAAGAGAAAACCGGCAGGAATTTTTGTGTGCCAATTACTGATCACGCAGTTCGCTGCCCGTCAGCCGAAGAAAAACTTCGCTGAGCGACGGCTGGCGGACCTGCATATCGACCACGTGAAACCCGGCCGCGTGGATGCTGTTTAGCAAACCGGGTAGTTGTTGTGATAGATCATCCACCGCTGCCGTCAAACCGGTTCTCTGCTCCGAGATGAGCCATCCGGGAACTGCCGTGGTCACGGGACGATCAAGCCGAATCTGGATTTGCCTGCTATTGCCAAGCGTGCTGGCGATTAAATCGGTCGTCGTCCCGGTCGCTATGACACGTCCATGATCGAAAATCATAATCCGATCACAGCGCGATTCGGCTTCGTCCAGATGATGCGTGGTTAGGACAACCGATGCTCCCTGCGCGGTCAATTCGTCCAACATCGAAAAAATCCGCTCTCGGCTTTGCGGGTCAACCCCAACGGTCGGTTCGTCCAGCAGGATCACCGACGGCCGATGCATCACACCGCAAGCAAGATTGACCCGCCGTTGCATCCCCCCCGAAAAACTTCGCACAAGGTCATCCGCCCTTTCAGCCAGCCCCGTCCAGTGCAAGGCCCAATCGATTGCGTCCCGCAATGTGCGACCACGCAGCCCATGAAAGCGGGCGAAGGCGACAAGGTTTTCCCGTGTCGTCAGATCGGTATAGATCGCTAGTTCCTGGGGAACTAAGCCTAACGCTTCTCGGCCGCTCCGTCGTCGCAACAACTGACCGTGCAAGCGAATGCTGCCCGAATCGGCCAGCGTGCGCCCGGTTAGACAGCGGATTAGCGTCGTCTTGCCAGCCCCGTTCGGCCCCAACAACCCCAGGCGTTCACCCGTCCGCAGGTCAAAACTTGCGTTCTGCAACACGGGGGATGAACCATACGATTTGCACAAATCACGTACTTCAATCGCATGATGCATGAGAAAAAAACCGACCGCAAACGAAAAACAGCTCAGCGAACACCCGAAAAATCATGGTCGGGTCTTCGCAAATTCTCCATGGCTCGTCAAGTCGTAACCGAGCGGAAAAAGCTCTGGCAACCGCCTTGTTCGTTAAGGGTTTGCGTCGGATCCCCGCCGAATCCCCCTGGACTGCTGACCAGGGTTACTGGAATAAAGCATCGCCAACGCTTGGTTGACCTGCCCCTGCGGCAAATGCTCCGCCGGACTGGAATCGACTAACGGAGGGCGGGTGAATACAGGTTGACACCCTGCGATAACAACGGCAACACGCAAACAGCAAGCAAAGTTCTGAGCGATTTCATTCGTAACACATCCATCGTTTTGATCGGTTACGCGTTCTTTTGATTCGTGACACCGATCGGGAATCGATTGGCAACTCCTGTCGACGTCCTACGGTTGGCGCCGCGACGCATCAGAAAGAAAAGCCAACAGATCAGCCATCGATTGCGGGTCAACCTCCGCTTCCAGTCCCTCGGGCATCAGCGAGACGCCCGTACTTTGCAGCTCTTCCAGTTCATTTCGCAGGATCGTTTCCGTAACCCCTTCGGCGCGTTGCAAGCGGATGCTGGTGGAAGATTCCGACGCGATCATCCCGCTAACGGTCTTGCCGTCAGTCGTGATTGCGACATAGTTCAGGTACTGCGGCTGAATTTCGCGGTTGGGGTCCAAGATATGGATCAGCATCGTCTCCGAACCGCGGGTGGCAAACATGGCTAGATTTGGCCCCAGTTCGTGACCGACATTCCCGACTCGATGGCAGCCCGCACACTGCTTCGCAAAAACCTGGCTGCCCCGCTGCAGATCGCCAGTCATGCGCAACGCATCCTGATATCGCGAGATCAGCGATTCGCGGCTGCTGTTACTGAACTGTCGCAGAATCGCCGCAGCCTGATCCCGAAGCTGAGGATCAGGCGATTTTTCAGCAGTCATCCGCAGACGTGTTTGTGGCAACTCTGTCCGTTTTATTCGATTTTCGTTGACTGCCGTCAGCAACGCCGCTGTCCGCTGCGGAGTCGAAAACAACACCTCGGCGGCCGCTTCTCGCCATCGTGGGGTGGAACTGGGCCAAACTTCCAACAGTGGTTCGACCACTTGCACACCCTTTAGTTTTCCCAACGTCCTGATCGCCGCTAGCTGAAGGGCGGGTGGCTGGTTGGGTTGCACAAAATCGATCAGCAAAGAACCATGCTGGTCCCAAGTTCCAAAACTAAGCGAGGACAAGGCTTGCACCTGTGCATCCAGGCTATGGTTTGGATCCGCAACAAACATCTCCAATTGCTGCAGGGCGCGATGCAATGTCTGATTGATTCGATCTGCCTCCCGCGGTACCGCTTGTCGCAGTTTTCCCAGCACTTCGACGACAAGGCTGGGTTGCGTTGTGACGAACTGATCCATTTGCGGCAACAATTCGCCGATCGCTTTGGCATCATTCACACCCACCGCTAGCCCTTGCAGCAGTGACGCCATTGCCGTCGGTTGCAAGTCTGGGTGGGCTAGCAAAGCCAGTAGCAGCGAATCAGCAACCTCGGCGGCCGAACTTAGGATCGCCATCCGCATCCACGGATGCCCGCCATCACGGGCAGCCAGGTCCGCTAGTGTTTGGACACGATCTTTCACTGGCAAGTATCCCGCGGTGAAGGCAAGCTGGAACCGTGTCTCCAGCGAAGGATCTGCCGTGCAGGCTGACAAGGCGCTCAGGTCGTCTACATCGCTTACGTACGGTTCGAACAGTCGAATCGCGTGCCGACGAATGTGCGGATGTTCGTCCGCCAAGGCAACTTGCAGAAGCTTTGGCTGAAGCCCCCCCAAACCTTGCAGGGCGTACAACGCATGCAACTTGCCTTGAGGGTAATCGGATTGCAAAAAAGCCTCCACCAGTAAGTCAATCGCCGCCGCGTCCTGCTGTTGAAACAGCAACCGGGAGGCGGTTTCCCGCTGCCAGGAGTTCCGATGGAATAACGTCTGTACCAATTCCGCGGTGGATGCCTGATCCAAACCGATCACCGCCGCAGGTTGAAATCCCTGCGGGACAATCCGGTAGATTCGTCCGCGTTCCCGCCCTGAGGTCAGATCCAGATGTGTTTTTATTTGGGGTGGCAAGCTGGCCGGATGTTCGATCACCTCACGACAAACATCCACCACATGCAGTGAACCATCGGGTGCGTTGGCAAACTGCGCCGGACGAAACCAAATATCGCTACTGCTCACGAATTCCGCCTCTTCATCGATCCTGCGTGCCACCAAAGGTATGGTATCCTCGCTGAGCGATTTGCGATGAATCAGATTTCCGCCCACATCACCGACGATGGCCATGCCAAGCATGTCCGTCGGCCACGCGCTGCCGCGGTAGATCGTCACTCCCGTGGCGCCTGTAAAGGAACATGAGGAATCGGGGTGGCCCAGTAGATAAAAAAGGGCCGGTCTGCATTGCGGTCGATAAACGCACTCATGGAGGCAAAGATGTGGTCAGGACTG
>SLFV01000272.1 GCA_007124075.1 Roseimaritima sp. | reverse complement strand
CTCCCATCATTCCGCCTCCGAACATGCCCCCCATTCCACCACCGAACATACCGCCGCGCCCCCCCATGCCCATGCCGCCGGAGTATTGCGCATTGTAGACGTTGGGAGCTTCGACACCGCGGACTCCGACACTGCGATCGGTGGTGAATAGGACCATCGATTCCGCACCGGAGATGCCTTGCTGGGCCAAGGCATCAATCACTGCGTTTTTGCGTTGCAGGTTTAACTGACGCGTCTGTTCCAAGGCCTCCTCGTAGCTTTGCTCCCTAGCGATCGCCACCGGCTCTTCTTCCAAAAGCACAATTCGGGGATATTGGGCAAAACTTTCCGCGATTTGCGTTACCCGCAGGCGGCCATCGGGCCCCAGTTGCTCGCCCCCTTGATACCAGTAGTTTCGTGTAATGATTTCGTGTTGACGGTCGGCAGACTCCGCCATTGTGTCGCTCCAGGCGTTGACATAGGTGCCGGGTGCAACCGGAACTGCCTCGCAAGGCAACTCTTGAACACATTTTTGAGTATTTTGCGTGCCTGCCAGAGGTGGTTGGAATGCAAAATCGGTCTCCAAACATTCCGGTTCGCAAAGGGCGGCATGCCGGTGGCTGGGGAGGTGCGAGCAACCTAGGGAAAGCGGGACAGCCAGCCAGCAAACCAACCAGCCCAGGTGCCTCCTCTGGCAGCGGCTTTGGGGCACATCTGGGCAGCGGGTGCCTGAACCCGCGCGGATCATCGGCAAAGTAATGGCTTTTAAGATTTGTTTTGGTTGTTTCATCGCAAATCGATGCAGAAGCAAGGAATAAATTCGGGCGCGACGCGGACGACAGAGGTTATTGCACAGGATCACGACGGTCCTCCGTAAGTTTAATTTTGCTCGCGCGAGGACCAGGTAAGGCTTGGCCGCTAGTGTGCCCAGGCCGCCCGATGATCAGGCGTTGTTCCGCCTGTCGGAACGCTCGCATTTTTTCCAAGTCCCCGCGAATCGGACTACGGTAGTCCTCCGCGATCCGCCCCTCCAGACTCCCTTCCAGGAAAAACTCACAGTCCGACGGTTCAAAGGAATCCGAACCGGGAAGCGGCGGACGCTCTTCTGCCGGTATCGGTGAAACCAACTGAGGGGTGACGACGATAATCAATTCCTGCTCTTGGTAGCTGGTGGAATTGTTCGAGAACAAACTTCCTAGGACCGGGATATCACCCAAATAGGGAACGCGGACCGAGTTATTCACTAGTGAGTTTCGGATCAGACCTGCGATGGCAAGCGATTCCGAACTTCGTAGTTCGACCGTCGTGGTAAAGGCTCGCGTAGAAAGCGAAGGTGGCTGCGCCGGGTCGTTCTGCTGAATCCCACCCGCGCCGCCGCCACCGCCACCACCACCGCCACCGATTCCTACGCCCGCTTGCTCCGAAACGGTTGCAAACAAATTCAATCGGATACGATCGCCATCCGTCACAGTCGGTGTGACCATCAATTGAACGCCGAAGGGGATAAACCGAATGTTTTGAATGACTGCCGCGACCGTGCTGGAAGACTCAAGGATGGGAAACTGGCCACCGACCAGGAATGTCGCGGGCTGACCGTTCAACGACGTCAGATTGGGTTCGGCCAGCGACCGCGCCAGTCCTAAGCGTTTCAACGCGTCGACTTGCAGGAAGAAGCGATTGGAACTGAGCGTGAACTGACCGACCCCCTCAATTGCAGTGAAGTCTACGCTGGCTGACCCAGGACGTACAAAACTGTCGCCAATTCCCAAATCGGCCACCAAACTGCGGCCAGCGTCTCGTACGACTTCGGCCAAGGTGACCTTCAGTTGCACTTGATGAACACCGGAGATTTCCAGCAGATTCACGACTCGATTGTTGATGTTCGCGGCATTGGCCCCGGTGATCGTTCGGCCCTGAGCGATTCCGGACAGCCCGCCGGCGCGTTCAATCCGATCGGGGTCGAAGAACGCGGGACCTGCAAGCGGCAACCCGGGCATCAAGAACGCGTCGGTACGTTGCATTGCGGAAGCCTCCGCGACCATATCCGCCTCTAGCTGAGTTTCCAGTTGGGACAAATCGGTGTCATTCGCATCTTCGGGCAAGCTTCGCGAGACAACCCGCAGGATTTGGGTCGCTTCCGCGACGTCCTTGGCCTTTCCTCGCACCAAGACTTCGCCGCCCACGTAGGACAATGAAATCACGCTGTTGGGAAAACTGCGGTTTAAGTCATCTTGCAGGCTGCTAAGCTTTCGCTCATACCGCCTAGTCTGCTCTGGGTCGTCCATGACCCGCACGCGGTAACTGACCACCGTGACTCCTCTCGCGGCGGTGGGATCAGTAAACCAAAGCGTCAGGGTTGTGGCCCCCGGCTTCAACCCCACTAGCGATAAGATCCGGCCCTCTTTCTCGTCCAGAATCTCAAATTTGACAGTTTCTTCATCAGGCAAGTGAATGCGAATCGGTGGTTCTGCCAATTCCAAAATCGTTGGCTGACCTTCCTCGACGTCCAAAAACTCGGTCGGTTCGGGCAGTCGCGTTACAAACCGATCTGCCGCAGGCTTACCAGCTTGGTTCTCAGCCGACGGTAAAACCTCCCAGTCCGCTCCGGATACCTGGGGATTTCGAGGTGTACGCAGATTGGGTGCTTGTGCGGCTAACTCGGGTGGTGAACCATTTGTCAGCCATAAGGCGGACAATCCCAGGAGACCGCGAAAACAAAGGGTTCGCATTTGCCGAACTACCAGGTAAAACAGAGCGATTGGACAGAAATATCAGATGACTCACTCGGCCCGACCCTGGACATTCCTTACGTTCGGCACAATCGTTACAGTCTCTTCAACCCAAACCCATAAAATTCTGGCTCATCCGACGGAAGTTTATGCAACGCACGCAATCGTGGTTTTGCGACAGATGGCTCCGTTGTCTCATTTGCAAGAACACAGGCCCCGGCGGACCCGCCTCAACCAATCCCAGCAGACATGAAAAATTTGGTCCAGCAAACGCAAGCATCTGCCCCAACCACGCCTCCTCCGCTCGGCGCGCACATGTCGGTCGCGGGAGGGTTGTACAAGGGAATCCAGCGAGCGGTGGCGGTGGGTTGCCAGTGCGTTCAGATTTTTACCAAAAACAATAATCAGTGGAATGCAAAGCCATTAACGGATGCCGATGTGGACGCGTGGCGAGGCGAGTTGGAAAAAAGTGGGTTGGTGTCTCCTATCGCGCACGCGTCCTACCTGATCAATTTGGCGACTCCCGATGAGGAACTGTGGGCCAAGTCGATTGATGCATTGACGATTGAATTGCAGCGAGCCGATCAACTGGGGTTGTCGGGGCTGGTTTTGCATCCAGGCGCGTTTACGACCAGTGATGAAATCGCGGGCCTGAGACGTGTGGTGGCCGCCGCAGGACAACTGTTTGCACGTTATACTCCGCACACCTGCCGCCTGCTGCTGGAGAACACGGCGGGTCAGGGGAGTTGCTTAGGGCATTCGTTTGCTCAGCTTGGCTATCTCTGGGATGCGATCGCTGCCCCCGCTCAGTTGGGCTTCTGTTTTGATACCTGTCATGCCTTCGCCGCTGGCTACGATCTGCGCACCGCAGTCGGTTTTGCTGCCATGCGAAAGGAATTGACCGATGCGGTTCCGATTGATTCAATCAAGGCATTGCACCTGAATGACAGTCTGAAGGATTGTGGATCGCGAGTCGACCGTCATCAACACATCGGTCAGGGGAAACTTGGGCAAGAAGCATTCGTCCAGGTCTTTGCCGACCCCATTTTTTGCAAGTTACCCGGCTACTTGGAAACTCCCAAGGGGACCGATCCGGGGACTGGCGAAGACTACGATTCCCGCAATCTGACAATCCTGCGGAAACTTGCCGCCAAAGCGCGTGCGTCGTAAAGCGTCATGCGATTGCCGAGCAAATCACAACATGATCCCTTCCAGGTTCGGTACCGCTGGAAGAATCGGAAGGGCTCAAAAAATCAGTCGCCGATCGGCTCGAAAGTCAAAACGTAACGTTAGTAGCGGTCAGGGCAGCAGGGCATGTGCATTTTTTACGCCAATGTTGCTTTTTGGCTACATTGCTGCTTGAGTGGCTGTTGGCATCGGATACCATCGAAGCAGTAAAGCTCCCGACTCTTTCTTGATCCCGATTGAAATAAGATCAGCAGTATTATGAGCGAATTGGAACCGGCGATGAACGAAATCGACTTATTGCTGGACAATGCCCGGTTGCGTGACGAATTGGAACCGTATGTGGACGAGTCCTTTCAACCGCGAGCCCGCATGCCGCTATCGATTGAAAATGAGTACCTGGCGTCGATGTTGGCTTGGGAGCGAGCACCTGCCTTGCCGATTTCGCATTGGTTTGAGCCGATTCTGGAATTGCCACGTCCCGACGCATTGAATGACACGGAACTTTCCCGCCTGTTAGGGGAAACGATGCTGAAACTACGCAGCGTTCGTTTGATTTTGGAATGCACCGAACATCTTTCGGACCGCCAGCTTTATACGATCATTTTCCGCGATATTCTTCCCTGTTGGGAAAAGAAAGTCGATTTGCCAAACAACTTCTTGTACTGGAGATGCTTGAACGACGATGACGACGAGACTTGGCTGCGTTATTACGCTACCGCCGTGGAACGTCGGCAGTGGCAAGAACGGACAGGTCAAAACCCGCCAAGCTCGGAACCGCTACCGTATCCCCGGAATGTTCCGCGGGGCTGAAGCCCGGTCCCTATGAGCTTGTTGAAAAAGGGGATGAAAAGGGGATGGCTTACTCCCGCTTCTCGATTTTTACTTAGGCCGTTATGCGTCCAGTTCCGGCAGCACGTCAGGATTTAGTTTTTGCACAATGATTTGTTGTCGTAGTCGCCGGACAAAATCGCTCTTATAGTTGGCGACTTGTTGAGCGGCAATCCCAAGGAGTCTGGCAACGTCTTTGTTGTTTTTGCCGCACACAAAAATCAGTTCTAAACATAGCAGTTTCGTCCAATCCCCCCGTTCTCGCCAACGCTGGATTTGCTCGTCGATCGCGGTTTGAATCGCTTGTTCCTCAAGCTGACGTTGTTCCATACTGCGAGCCAAAGAACTTGCCTGCCGATAAGGGCCGGGTAGCTCCAACGGGCCGGCCTGATCCTCGCCGGTGCTGGCAGGTCGATTGAAAGATAGCACCGGACGTCGTCCCTGGCGCCGCAAATGATCAGTTAGCTTAAAGCCGCAAATGGCGAACAGATAGGTTTCGACGGGACGGCTTTCATCATAGTTGGGCAGACTGGTTAGGAAGCCAATCAATGTTTCTTGTACAACATCTTCAGCGGTCGCGTGATCATTGACACGGCTTTCGACAAACGCCAAAAGTCGGCCTTCGTACTGCTGAATGAATCTCTGCCAGGCTTGCGCGTCGCCGCTGCGAATCTGCTGTACCAAGATTCGATCGGCTGGATTTGCGGACATGGTTGCCATCGGTAGCGGAAGCAGTTTGTTCTGATGCGGTCACCGGTCAACACTCCCAGTGTGACACGAATTCGCGGACTTTCCTAGCTGTCTGTGGAGAAAGGGACCTGGCCGTCCGGACAGCTTGATGGGAACATCGCGGGGCGGTCGAATAAGACCGTCACGGATTACCGCACCACCCGGCATAACCGTTGCCGCTGGAAGATCTCGACGCAACACGTTGATTTTACGCAACCTACGATGTTGTTTTTTTGCATCACTCTTCTCCAGGCGTGGTAGATTTCCCTAGCAGCCTGTTGAAAAAGGGGGCTGACCCTCTCCGACCTGCACGGCCTGCAAGGGGGCAGACCCCTTTTTCTACGCGAGGGCGTGTTCCGTCCAAATAGTTAATGATGCCTTGCTGGTACGCACACACGGTTGGAAGACGATGCGACCTGATAACTACCGCCCCGCCCCATATTCAATGATTTTCCAAGCGTGCTTTGTGGGCGTTTTATCGATCGGTGCGCTGTTAATGAGCGTTGGTTGTGCGGGCCTGCGTATTCCTCAGATTGATCCGACCGGGGCCTGCCTG
>SLFV01000194.1 GCA_007124075.1 Roseimaritima sp. | reverse complement strand
GAATCTTCCCGAATTTGTGGTCATGACATCTCGGGACCAGGAAGCGAGCTGCGGACAAATCTTTTACGACTTCTACTGGGGTAGCGGTTTTTTGCCCAGCAAATTCCAAGGGGTTCAGTTCCGTGGCAGTGGCGACCCGGTGCTGTACATTTCCAACCCGCAAGGGGTCAGCCGGCAAATGCGGCGGGGGATCCTGGACGATTTGGCGAAACTTAATCAGATGCAACTCCAGCAATGGGGTGACCCGGAGATCGAAACCCGCATCGCTCAGTACGAGATGGCTTATCAAATGCAAGCCAGTGTACCTGAATTGACCGATTTTTCGGATGAATCGGCCCATGTGCTGCAACGGTATGGCCCCGATGTGCGACGCCAGGGAAGTTATGCCTACAACTGTTTAATGGCGCGCCGCTTAATTGAAAGAGGGGTCCGATTCGTTCAGCTGATGCATGCCGGTTGGGATCAACATCGAAATCTGAACACGCAATTGGAAATCCAGTGCCGTGACACGGACGCCCCCAGTGCGGCGCTAGTCAGGGATCTGAAAGAGCGGGGATTGCTAGATGATACGCTGGTGATTTGGGGGGGCGAGTTTGGGAGGACTCCGTTTCTGCAGGGAAAAATCCAGGAAACGGCTACGTGGGGACGCGACCACCATCCCTACGGATTCTCGCTATGGATGGCTGGAGGCGGGGTCAAGCCCGGCCTGAGCTTTGGGGCGACGGACGAATTTGGGTTCAACGCAGTGGAACGGCGCGTACACGTGCATGACTTTCAGGCGACCGTCTTCCATTTGCTGGGGATTGACCATGAACGCTTCACGTACCGTTTCCAAGGCCGTCAGTTTCGTTTGACCGACGTGCATGGCCACGTCGTGCGTGATTTGCTGGCCTAGCGACCGGTCGATTTATTGGGTGCCAGCGGCCACTTCCCGCGCGATCTTGGTCACCGCAGCACCGGTGATGCCGAATTTTTCGTAAACCTTTTCCGCTGGGCCAGACGCCCCAAACCCGCACATTCCGATGAAAGCGCCTTGGAAGCCAAGGTAACGATCCCAACATTGCCGGATCCCCGCTTCGACCACAACCCTTGCTGCACAATCTGGCGGCAATACCTGATCGCGGTATGTCTGGTCTTGAGATTCAAACAACTCCAGGCATGGCATGCTGACGACTCGCACCGCGACTCCCTCGGCCGTTAACGCTGCGTGGGCTTCCACACACAACGACAGTTCGCTACCGGTGCCGATCAAAATAACCTGAGGTTTGTCCTCGCAGTCCGCCAGAATGTAGCCGCCGTGGGCACACCCCGAAGCCGCAGCGTATTTTTCACGGCACAACGTTGGCATATTCTGACGAGACAACACGAATGCCGATGGGTGATCATTCATCTGCAGCGCGGTACGATAACATTCCGCAACTTCATTCGCATCGCCCGGGCGGAAAACGTACAGTCCGGGGATCGCGCGGCACGCAGCCAAATGTTCCACAGGCTGATGGGTCGGCCCATCCTCGCCCACCCCAATGGAATCGTGAGTCAGCACGTACAGCACGGGCTGATGCATGATGCTGCTCAGACGCATCGCGCCACGCATATAGTCCGTGAATACAAAGAACGTCGCCCCGTAAGGCCGCAAACCTGACAGCGACAAGCCATTACAAATCGCGGCCATTGCATGTTCGCGAATGCCAAAGTGCAGATTGCGTCCTCCGTAATTGTCGGCTGAAAAACCTCCCGCACCTGCAAACGTCAATTCGGTCTTTGTGCTGGGAGCCAAGTCCGCTGAACCCCCGATCATGAAGGGGATTTTTCCAGCCAATGCGTTAAGCACCTTTCCGCCGCTGTTGCGCGTGGCATCGCCTTTTGCACTGGCTTCGAAAACCGGCAATTCGCTATCCCAATCGGCTGGCAATTCGCCCTTGAACATGCAGTCCAGTTCCGCCGCACGGTCGGCGTGCTGAGCACGATAGTCTGTCCAAATTTCATACCAGGCATCGCATCCCGTCTGCCCACGCTGCCCGATTCCGGCACGAAAGTGCTCGTAAACCCCGTCCGGCACGTAGAACTTTTCATCCGTGGGCAGCCCGTAGTGTTGCTTTGCCAAAGCGACTTCGTCCCAGCCCAACGGAGCGCCATGTGCGTTATGAGTATTCTGCTTGTTGGGGGCCCCGTAGCCGATCACGCTGCGAACGATGATCAACGTCGGCTGCTGGTCACAAGCAGCAAATTGTTGCAGGCCCTTGGCAAATGCTGCTAAATCGTTAGCGTCGTCTACCTCCACAACGTCCCAGCCTAGACCACGAAAACGAGTCGCCACGTCCTCGCTAAACGCTAAGTCCGTGTGCCCTTCGATCGTGATTTTATTGTCGTCGTAAATCCAACACAGGTTGGCCAATTTCAAATGGCCCGCGACGGACGCCGCTTCGCACGCGATCCCTTCCATTAAATCGCCATCGCTGCACAGGGCGTAAACGTTATAGTCGAACAAAGGATGCTGAGGCGTATTGTACCGCGCCGCTAACCACTTCGACGCCATCGCCATTCCGACACTGTTGCTAACCCCTTGCCCCAAGGGGCCTGTGGTCGTTTCCACTCCGGTAACCTCGTGGAATTCGGGATGCCCGGCGCAGGGGGTATCGATCTGGCGAAAGTTTTTGATGTCTTCCAACGTAACCGCCAACCGGTCGGTTGGTTGACCCGCCTCATCCAACGCCTTGACACCCGTTAGATGCAAAACGGAGTACAACAACATGGAAGCGTGACCGCACGACAGAACAAAACGATCGCGATTGGGCCAATGGGGTCGGGCAGGGTCGTATTTGAGTGTGTGGTTGTATAGCTGATACGCGATCGGGGCCAGTGCCATCGGCGTGCCGGGATGACCGCTATTGGCGGTCTGGACGGCATCCATGCTGAGCGAGCGGATTGTATCGATTGCAGCTTTTTCAATGTCAGTGGCGACAGACATAAGACTCACATGGCTAGCGGGAATACGACGTTGTATGAATTCGACAAGATTAGCGAAAATCTGTTGCAAGTAGAAGCCCCGTAGGTTGACGCCAGCTAATGCGACGGACCGATGGAGGACAATCGTTTCGGCGTGCCGCGAGAAGGCTGGACATCACGACAGGCCACCGCCGATCGCTTGACCTCCCCCATGGCTCGCGCCGGGATGCGAACGTGAACCGTAATCAGATGCTCGTCCGCAATTTGAGATAAAACCTCTCCATGTGCCGACAAATGAGCCAGCAGTTTCCCGTCGGCTGGATCGACATCAACTTCCAGGTCCAAAAATTCCCGACTGAGCGTTTGCCCTACGGCATCCATGAGGTTGGGAAAGTGCAATCGCTTGGCCGCGCTAACCGGAATACCCGCAGGATACCGTTCCAACAACCGATCCAAGGCCGCAGGTGATTCCACTTGGTCGATTTTATTCAGCAGCAGCAACGTATCCTTGGCTTCGATGCCAATTTCTGTCAAAACGGCGTCAACCGCTGAGATCTGCTGGCAAACCTGCGGGTTGGAAGCATCGGCAACGTGCAGTAGTAGATCCGCTTGTCGCGCCTCCTCCAAGGTCGCCTTGAAACTGGCCACTAACCCGTGAGGCAGATCACGGATAAAACCAACCGTATCGCTTAGCAGGACCGACCCCCAGTGGTCCAAATGCCAACGCCGAGTCCGCGTATCGAGCGTGGCAAACAATTGGTCCTCCGCGAGAACCTCCGCACGGGTCAGAGCGTTCATTAAGGTGCTCTTGCCCGCATTGGTGTAACCGACCAGCGAAACGGTGGCGGTGTCCTTGCGAGACTGCACCTCGCGACGACGACGCTGTTCGACCTTACCCAACTCTGTCTTCAAGTCATGGATTCGCTTGGTTGCCAACCGTCGGTCGACCTCCAGTTGCTTTTCGCCCGGGCCACGCATGCCGACACCCATTGACTGTCGCGATAGGTGCGTCCACATCCGTTTTAATCTCGGAAGCGAATACTCCAACTGAGCAAGCTCGACGGCCAACCTAGCCTCATAGGTGCGGGCTCCGGCGGCGAAGATATCCAGAATCAATTCGGTTCGATCGATGACCTTGACCGAGATGGCTTTCTCCAGATTGCGGACCTGCGCGGGAGTCAAATCGTTGTCCACTATCACCAAGTCAGCATCGCGCTGCTGAACCAGATCGTGCAGTTCCTCAACTTTACCTTTGCCGAAATAGGTCGTTTGGTCGGGGCGGCTACGGCGTTGGACCAGTTGACCAACCACCACGGTTCCGGCTGTCGTGGCCAAACCTTCCAGCTCCTCCAAAGGATCTCCCTCGATAGCTTGATCGGGTGAAATCAGACGAGTCAAAATGCTGCGTTCTCTTTCGACGCGGGCATGGTTGTTTTCAAGCACGTTGGAAAAGCAGCCTCCAATGGAATTCGATTTAAAAAGAAACAAGCTCGTCGCAGGCCCGGAGCACGTGGGCAGCCAACGCTGACGATCCAGGCAAAAGGATCGGACTTATGGAACTCTCCACGTGGATCCCTCCTTCAATTATAGATGTAGGCGTGCTGCCAGGGAATCAGGCGGGGACTGGACGCCTTCACATCGTTGGACCAACATTTGTTGTTTTGAAGCGACCCCTCCCTGGCTTACGGCAATCGCCGGGAGCGAGCAAACCAAAGGGGCGGTATGCTCTACGTCACGCCAGCCGCTTGCCTTCTCATTGGCGGGTGTTGGCTATATCCTGCTGACTGGCCAACGTCTTTCATCCTCCATTGTTTATGCATTGAAAGTAAGTTTTGTGAACCAAAAGCTTTTCGACCTTGACGGGCAGGTGGCGGTGATTGTCGGTGGGACAGGCGTTTTGGGCGGCGCGATGGCGGCTGCGCTGATCGACGCGGGGGCCGCCTGCGTTTTGCTGGGGCGGAATCAAGACCGGGGACAACAAGCTGCCCAGCGCTTACAGACCTCCGGTGGAAAATGCTTGTACTTGCCCGCAGATGCAATGGAGGTGGAGTCTCTGGCCGCAGCTCGCGCAAGAATCAATCGAACGCTGGGCCCGGTTAATATTTTGATCAATGCGACCGGTGGCAATCATCCAGACGCTACCTTGCCGCCGGGGGCTGACTTTTGTGAACTACCGCTGGCCGCATGGGACCGAGTCTTTGCGCTCAACCTGACCGGTGGCGTCCTGTTGCCAACCCAGGTTTTTGGTGCCGACCTGCTGAAACAGCGACGTGGCAGTGTCATCAACATCGCATCGATGGCGGGCATGACCCCGCTAACACGCGTCGTCGCCTATTCCGCAGCCAAAGCGGCTGTGATTAACTTGACGCAGTTTCTGGCCACCCATTGGGCGGAACAGGGTGTTCGCGTTAACGCCATCAGTCCCGGCTTTTTCCCTGCCGAGCAGAATCGGGCGCTGCTGTACGACAAGGACGGTAATTACACGAGTCGCGGCCAGCAGATCATCGACCACACTCCGATGCGCCGCTTCGGCAACCCGCAGGAACTTGCAGGTGCGACCGTATGGCTGGCCAGTGAGGCGGCCGCTTCGTTTGTGACCGGTCAGAATATTGTCGTTGACGGCGGGTTTTCCGCGACCACGATTTAGCTCAGACCCCAGCCGCGAAGCGCGATGAGCCCAACACTTCTGAGACGTGGTGAAAGCATCGGTATACCACATCGATTTTATGTTTTTAAAAAAGCAAAATGGGAACATAGTGATCGGTTCCCTAGTAGAACCAGCGCAAACCGAAATTGATCCCTTGGACCCAGAACGTACCACTGCGGGTCCGGCGGACGGGTTCGATGGCGGTTGCACTGACGAGATCAGAACGAAGGCCTGGATCGATTAGTCGCCACGGCTGCCAAGCCCGCGTCAGTCCGATAACGCTGTAGCCAAAATTGAAATCGACGTTGGGTCGCCAACGGTATCCAAGATTTAAATTGAATTCTGGAATCCACGCGAAGGTCGATGACCGGACCTGCCCCGCGTTGGACTGGCGGACCAACAACCCGTCGTCGATGGCGACATTGTCGACAAGTGTCTCGCCGCGCAGCATCGCGGTTCTGCGAACGTTCCCCATGGCAAATTTCACAAGCCCATCCAACGTCCAGCAACCTTCCTCGTAAAACCCGCTAAACCCGAAGTGTCCCCCATGGAATTCGTTGGTGGTGCGGAACGAATCTTGCACCGATTGGATCGTGCCGATCGGCAATGGGTCGCTGCCGCCGAGCGACTGACTAAGGCTACCGATGGCTAGATCTTCGCTGACCCGCATGAATTGGTATCCGTACATAAAGTCAATGCGTCCCCCTAGCCCCTCTCGCCACAATTCGCGCATAGAAACATCCGCACCGTGGACTTCGCTATTGCCACGCACCCTGACATTGCCCGTTCGCTCCCCCGGATACGCGATCACCAATGCCTCCTGTTGTCCGGATCCAGGAGGCACCTCGAAGTAGGGCCGTCCAAGAATCGGATGCTGAGCCGAATCGGCGGAAAATCGGAAGCCATGGGTGCCGGTCAACCAGTAGCGAGCGGTCAAAGATTGGCACGAAGCTGAATCAAGCCAGCGTCCCAAGGTGAAACGCCCACCGACGGATACCGAATCGCCTTCGCGACTGTTGCCAAACAAGGTCAACGCCTCTGGCAAAACGCCTGCCTGATTGCGCGGGGTGCCTGGATCGGCATTGGTTGTCACCAACGGTGCAAGCTGTTGCGGTTGTCGCCACCAGAGTATCACTTCCGAGGATGCGAACCAGGGATTGCATAGCGTACAGGCGTTACAACCGCTGCAGGCAATGGAATCGCAACCGCCGATTCCATCACAGCTACCACCGATCATCGGCGACCAATCGGAATCCGGATAATCGTTCCACTGAATCACGTCGCCCGGGTCATGAAGGACTTGGTGGTCTACCAGCTCGACCAGGCCCGTTGTCTGCGGGTCGCGATTCGTTTGGTCGTTCAGCTCGACCGGTTGAACATCAACGGGAGGCCGGTAGCGACCGCGATCTTGATCCTTGACACGAACCTGGGCGATTGCCGTCAGCGGAGCCAGTAGATTGGCGCTACAGAACAACGCAAAAAGAGTCAGCCAGCGCACGGTTGATTGCCTCGTTACCTGAACGTCGGGAGAGAAACGTCGGAAGCCAAAGCCCCAGCGGCTCGTCAACCCGCTTGCGTCCCACTTGTCGCCAGCGATGGTTGTTCCGCCATTTCTGGTTTCGACCATTCCGGTTCGGCGGATTAGCGCAATCTGGAAAGAAATGCCGGTTAAAGGGAGTTTGCAGCCAGGTTTGTTAGGTCATTTTCCTGATCGACGCGGTTCGCCACGACAACCGAACAATGGAGCTGGTATTACGATGCTGACGAAGTTGTTATTGACCGCCTTGCTGTGTCGCATTGCCAGCGGCGGGTTGATCGCTTCTAATAATTGCTCGATCGGACGCGGTGCAGCATTTGCTAGCTTCGCTTCCGAGAATCCAGACGGTTTGCACTTCCAGCACCCACCAACCCCACCGCCAGAGAGACAAAGACAATGAGTAAGGGACTAGCGATTTTTTGTGCCGTTTTGGTCGCCATTTGCTGGGGTTTGTACGGACCGACGGTTGCGAGGGCACGATCGCCAGAACGTGAGTGGGGAGCGTTCAAGCCGTATGTGTTTATCGGGGTTGCCTACTTAGTGATCGGCGTGATCGGCGGGGCGGTCATGATGCGGTTCGCTGACAATGATAGTTTCGATTACAGTGGCAAATACTATCCGGCGCTGAAATGGGGCTTCATTGCTGGGACCTTGGGAGCCCTCGGCGCGTTGGGCTTGACGATTTCGATCGCGAAATTCGGAGGTAACCCAGCCTACGTGATGCCGATCGTGTTTGGGGGAGCTGTTTCAGTCAATGCGGTCTATGCGTATTTCAGCACAGCGGGACACCACCTTAATCCGTTGATGTTTGTTGGAATGGCGTTGGTGGCCTGCGGTGTCATCATTACGGCCAGCAATACGCCGCACGGCCCTGCCAAGAAGCCACCAACGGTGGCCGCAAGTCCGGTGGATTCGGTCGCTGATTAATCATCATCGTCCTCTTCGTCCAAGCGATCGGGATTCAGTGGATCGTCGGAGTCAAAAAAGAAATCGGCTAATCCCAACGGCAGACTGTCGCCCCCGAGCGTCTTTTGTCGACGCTTCGCCAGCGCATCCAGGTCGACGGCGTCTTCGCCCAAGCAGCATTCCAGCGCCTCCCGCCACGCCTCGCGTCGGTTGATCGGGTGTTGTGTATCCTGCGACAATCGTTTGAGCGCATACCGCAGCAGATTGATCCCATCACGAGGCGAAAAATCGAGTTTCAAGTCGTGTGAACGCTGAAGGAATTCCACCGTCATTGCCAACATTTCGGCCTCCGCAAACGGCAGATGGTACTGCAGGATTGCCATCTCGTCATGCTTGTCCGGAAAGCCGACGTTCAACGTCGGCTGTAAACGGCTGAGGATGTAGTCGGGAATTTCGAAGGTCGATTCGTCCTGGTTCATTGTCACGGCTGCGCGAAAATGACGATCCGCAGGGATCGTGATGCCCGCAACAATCGATTCGACGTAGCGACGTTGATCCAGCAGCGGTGCGAGGCTGGCCCAAGATTTTTCATTCATCCGATTCCCTTCGTCCAGAATGCAGACCCCTCCCACGATCATCGCGGTAACCAAGGGGGAGGCGTGGTAGGCAATTTTGCCATCCTGCGCCAGCACCGGCGTAATTAGCAAATCCTCGGGGCGCGTATCGGCGGTACACTGGTAGATGTACAGTGGCTTTTCGCTGATTTGAGCCGCCGCAATTCCCAGTTGCGTCTTGCCAATGCCGGGGGAACCGACCAACCGCGGGGTCAGCGGAAGATCGGAATCATCCAGCATCACCCAGCATGCCAGCAACTGCATTAAGATCTCGCGCTGGCCAATCCACTGGCTAGTGCTTTGATGGGGATGCGAAAGCTTTAATTCCACACCGTCAATTTCAACCGTACCACCGGGGGCAGCGGACGCAGCAGCCGTTGTCTGTTTGTTATTCGCCGAAGAGCTCATGCATTTACTGATTTATCGAAGCGACAACAGGAATCATCTACGATGGGTGATTCCCACAAGAACGTTTCAAGAAAGCCATCAGGGTCTTTACCCGGTGGTATTCCCGCCCCGTGCCTGAGTGTCATCGTAGCCGATTAGCGGCCCGCTGTCAGTCAGCCAGCAATCGGCGACTGTGGACGCGACTTTCTCGCGGTGGCTGTGAATTTTTCGAAAAGATGACAAAAACAGTCGCCTGTTTCCCGCGATGACGCAAAGGAACCTGCCATCAGCAACTGGCGGGCGGGCCTTCGTTTTCTGGCGGATCTTTACGGGCGTCTCCGGCTGCGCAGAATCGAGGGAGACGAAGCGATAGGACGGTCATTGATTTGGGCATCCCTAACGTTTTTCGGCTCCGCTGGCGGCCCCCAACGGGATGCTGCCATCAAGATAGCGCCAATTCTTTAGAAAGCCGATCAGATCTCGCATCTGGTCCACGTTCAGTAACTGCTCGAACCCTTCGGGCATGAAAGAGATTCCCGCCGTTGATATCGATTCGACATCCTCCCGGTTGATCGTGCGCCGCTCCCCACCCTGCAACTGAAGCAGCACCTCCGTTCCGTAATCTGCCAGCAGCAGTCCATCGAACACTTCTCCGTCAAGGGTCAGAACCGTGTACCGCAAGTAGGCGGCATCGATTGCCGCGTTGGGGTCCAGAATTGCGACCAGCAACGATTCCGGCGACTTGGTACGGCTGTCCGAAATATCGGGGCCCACGTCTATCCCGATTTCACCGATCCGATGGCAGGCCGCGCAATGTTGCCGAAACAGCACATGCCCCTTGCCGGGGTCCTGATTCCCGACAAGCGCGGGTTGATATTTTTCAATCAAGGATTGTCGATCCTGTGCAACCGCCGCCAAAACCTCCAGGGCACGTTTGCGAATTTCCACGTTGCTGGATCGTTTCAACCGCTCCATCGCCGAGAGGCCGATCAACGCCGGGCGTAAACGCCCCTCTTCCAGTTGGTCCAGCAACCACTGAGCCCCCTTGGTTTGCGTCAGTAAAGCATTGACCGCGGCCTCGCGTACCTTGGCCGGAAGCTGGGGCATCTGTTCGTCCAGCCAGTTCAGCGACCATGACAGGTCTTTGCGAATCAACAATGGCAAAACCGCACGGCGGATCGCTTCGGGTTGGGTTGCGGCAACCAACGGACGCAAGGCCAGATGGTCGTCCATTTCGGCAGCTACCGCCTCCAATGCAAGCAGACGCAGCCAAGTTGCCTGCTGACCGTCACTGGCCACTTCCGTTGCCTGCTGGAAGGCATGCTGGATCCACTGTCGCCCCGAATCGGGCAGTTTCCCGGTGACCGCTGCGGGCTTGGTTCCCGCAGTGCGCACCGCGTTGCACCAGCCCACCAAAAATGCCAGTTGCTCCGCAGCCTGCAGATCGCGGGGTAATTCCGTTACAACCCCAGGCAACTGGTCAGGCGGAACAAGTGCGGCCAACTGTCGGCGGATCGGAACCGAAACCTGGTCGACAGGCCGTTGGGCAACGATGGGGATAAGGCCCGCTGCCTGCTGCGAGTCCACAGCGGAAAAGATTTTCGCGATCCAGGGACTGTCCGCATCGCGCAGCAGGATGGAACCCAACGTGGCAATTGCGGCAGGGCTATTTCGTTTTGCAGCGATCAATTGCATCGCCACTTCAAATCGCACGGCGGGGTCCGGGTCATCACCCAACGCAACCAAGTCCGCCTCACAGATCCGTTTCCTTATCAGTGCCAAGGTCAACATTCGCAGCGGAGCATCATCGACCTTCAACAATCGTTGCGCCATGGCCTCTGAAAAGTGGTCATGATAATTTAACCATTGGATCGCGCGCGCCAGCCCGGGAATCTTTTCGGGTTCTGGACGCTCGCTAAGGCCGCTGACGATTTCCTGCACTTCAGCCAGCAGGGCAGCACTGGGCGGGTGTTGGTACAGTTTCAGCGAGGCAGTCTCCCGCTGCCAGGGATTCGGATGAAACCACCACTGCCACGGTTGTTCAACAGGGAATTCCTCATTCCTGCCACCGTCCGGCTGGTCGTGGGCCGACAACCGCCAGATCCGGCCCTGCTGGTCTCCCCATCGCAGATCTCGACGCTCCTTCAGTTCTGTCGGCATCCAATCTGGATGTTCGATCACTGCTCGTGACATGTCGACGATGTATAAGCAGCCATCAGGCCCCCCCGCCAACGCGACCGGTCGAAACCAATCATCGCGGCTGGCAACGCACTCGGGGCCTGCCACCCGATCCGCCCGCAGCAGCGGCCCCTGTCGCTGGACCGTTTGGCGCTGGACCGCGTAGGCAGTTGGTTCGCATACAAACAGGTCGCCCGACCAATCGTCAGGCAGCCCGCCTCCGGCACCGCGCAGGACACCGCAGGCCGCTGTGAATTGTCCACCATGCAGGTTACTGGTGGTCCAGGCCGTCGCGATGGCCTGGACTTCCGAATCAGCACCCGCCCGGGCCATATCATGCAGGGCATCGCGGGGCGGCAATTTGCTCTGTTGGACAAACCAAGTAGGCAAGACGGCTTCGATGCCAGGGTTGCGATTGCTGCAACCGATTCGCTTGCCAAAGTCATCGATCGTGATCCCGTACTGGCTGTTGCCGGTTACGGCTCCAAAGTATCCGCCGTTGGGATCAAAAGCGAAATCGAATCCCTGCAGCGGCAGTGGTTGGTCGCGCGACCAACGATCATTCTGGCTGACAATCATCCCGCCTCGCAGGCCACCCGCAACGTACACCCGGCCATCAGCAGCCAACGTCGGATGATTGGCGCGGAGCTGTTCGTTCTGTTCAGCGAATCCCGTGAACCATGTCTCCCGCCGATCTGCAACACCGTTACCACTTTCGTCAGCCAAAAAGATGATCGCCCCCGCCACGGTGACAATCGCCCCATTTTTCCAGGGCTGGACGCCGGTTGGAAACATCAATTCATCCGCGAATGTGGTGGCGGTTTCAAAGAAGCCGTTCCCATCACGATCCTCCAAGATCCGGATGCGTCCCCGCGGCACCGCATCTGCTGCTGGCAAGCTGGGATAATCACGCATTTCGACAACCCACATGCGACCTTGCCAATCAAATCGGACCGCGACCGGATCGATGATTTGGGGTTCGCTGGCAACAAGACGGATCCGGACATCGGGGCCAACAACAAGGTTGTCCAGTGTCTGTTGCGGGGACAAGCCCGAGGGCGGATGGCTGACCGCGCGCTCCGAGGATTGGGGCTCCTGCTCACCTGCACTGATCGCACGGCCTTGGGGCATTAGGACCAGGAAACTGAGCAACACCCAGATTAGTAAACGCACAAACATTCAGAGGCTCCGAAAACGATGGTCCCGGCCAATCCACAGCGTCCGCGCAGAAACCACCAGATCGACATGCAAAAGCAATCTTCAACGGCTGCGGAACGGGCGCTCCATCCCCGTTGCCACAGTGAAAGTAAAGACGTTGCCGTTTATTGTAGCCCAATCGCCACGATTCGTGGATTTGAATTTGCGAGGAAACGAAACATCCGAACAACCGCTACTGGGAAGGTGCTTCCAACAGGATCCGCAACCCGACTAAGTACTGGACCACGACCTCGGCCGGAATTCCATCCCAACCGCTGGCCTTGTGGCGCAGGATCGACAGCTTGAAGGCTTCCACCGCCTCCTGCAGATCGGGTGGTAGGGGCGGCAGATCACGGAACGGCTGCACGAGATCAGGCGGCGTGTCAGTGAGCGCGTTTTCCGCACCCAGCCCGCTGCGGTCATCACTCGCATTGCTGGGAGCCAGATCGGCTTCATCGCCGAAATCGGGGCCTTCGAAGGCTGTTCCGACCGGCAAGTGGTCGTCGCCAACATCATCATACTCTTGCCGCCCCCCTCCCTGCGCCGGTATCGGAGCATCCTCGTCCACTTCCACCGCCAGGGGTTCGCTATTGCCAGGACGATCAGCGGGGTCGGCTCCCTGCGCTTGCCAACGCTCGGTCCGCATCTGCGAAATGCTCCATCCGCTGCGCATCGCCCCCTCCAGCCATAACGGAGCGTCTTCCCAATCCATCGCAGCCAAAAAGTGACTCCAGAACAAACCGGGATAGCTGCCATGAGTGTCATGAAAGCGTTCGTAAACACGCCGCAAGCGACCGACATGTGGCGCAGTGACGCCCCCAGCGCGTTGGGCCCACGCATCATCGGAGTAAGCCGTCGAGCTGGCCCCGGCGTCCATCAAGGCGGTTCGCCACTGATGGATGATCCGTCCCTTTTCCCAGTTGGTGGAACTGATCAAGCGTTGCCATTGACCAACAAACGGCTGGCTGGCCTGATCGGCGACCGGATCGGTACCCCCAACCTCGTCCGTCTGTTCAAACGCATGGATAAACCGACCCCGCTCCCCGTCCAGTGGAGCCGCCTGGCTGTCGTCTCTGTCATCTGCCTGGAACGGCACTTCGTAAATCGATTTGGTTTTCGTCTCTGTCAAGTTCCTTATTCCTTATCACAGGCCCAATGAAATCATTCCGAACATTTGGCGAACCGCACTGCGAGCCGTTAACGGTCGACCGCAATTGGCTGTTCGCCATGGTCCCGGCCAACACGCTACCAGGCGCACGTTGCTTTTCGTAGATCCAGCGGGGTTTTTTAGACCTCGGCATTGGTCGCGTTAGCCGATTGCAACGATCAGCAAAAAAGAGACCGTGGAAAAGTTGTTGACGGCTGTTAGCATGCCGGCGTGCCCGCCTGCTTCAACGGACCACTAGCCTTGCTGGCGATCCGCGGCGGCGCCGAACCCACCGCCGCCGGGGGTTTCCATTACCAATGTTTCGCCAGGCAACACTTTAACGATCGTACAGGCTGGCAAATCGATAATGTGCCCATCTGTCGTTTGCAATCGATTCACCCCCGCCGCTCCTGCCTGACCGCCCGCCAAACCATACGGACGGTACCGCCCGCGGCGACCGGTCAACAGCGACACCGTCAGCGGGCGCAAAAACCGCCAATGTCGAATCACGCCATCGCCGCCACGAAAACGCCCACTCCCACCACTTCCACGACGAATTTCAAACCGCAGTAACTGCAGCGGATAACGGACTTCCAGCACCTCGGGATCGGTGATTCGTGTGTTGGTCATGTGCGAGTGAACCGCAGCGGCGCCACAGGCACCATCGACCGCCCCGGTTCCACCACAAATCGTTTCGTAGTATCCGAACGTTCCATCACCAATCACGACATTATTCATCGTCCCTTGGCTGGCTGCGGCCAGGCCAAGCGCACCCAACAGCACGTCGACGATCCGCTGGCTGGTTTCCACATTACCGGCCACTACCGCGGGGCAATCATGGGGATCGGCGGCCGCAGGCGGATTAAGCATCCCAGTGGGAATGTGCAAGTCAATCGCCGCGAGAATCCCATCATTCAGGGGTAAGGGCCGCTCGATTGCACAGCGCAACACGTACAGCACCGCCGCCGTCACGATCCCTGGGGTGGCGTTAAAACCGTGTGGATGCACTGGAGAGGTGCCACGAAAATCTATCCGCAACCGTGAGCGATCCGCGGTTGGTCGCTGGAGCTGCACGGCGATGACCGAGCCATCATCCAACGCATCTTTAAACGCCAATCGCTCGGGTAAAGTGCCGATGTATTGGCGGAGCAGTTGGACGGACATCGATTGCAGCCCGCGCATGCAAGCATCCAGTTGTCTGGCACCGCCCAGCTTGTTAGCCAAATCACGCAGCAAGGTCGTTCCCTGCTGACAGGCGGCCAATTGGGCATCAATGTCGGCCATATTCTCCTCCACCGAACGGCTTGGATACGGGTCGGCTTGGAGCAATTTACGCAGCGCCGCATGGTTGTGGCTGCCATGCCGGACCAACGCAAAATCTCGAATCAAGACCCCTTCCTCCGCCAGCGAATCCGCATCGGGGGGCATCGAACCGGGAGTGCGTCCACCCATCTCGGCATGATGCGCACGGGCACCGACAAAAAAATCGGGCTGTGGGGCGGATGCGTCGCAAAACACCGGTTGAATTAGCGTTAGATCCGGCAGATGTGACCCACCCGCATACGGGTCATTGGTAACATAGCAATCGCCGGGAAACATCCGCGGGAATTGCTTGATCAAATGCCGTACGGTGTGCCCCATCGCTCCCAGGTGAACCGGCACGTGCGGAGCATTGGCAACCAACGATCCATCGCCGCAAAAAACCGCACAGCTATAATCTCGTCGCTCCTTGACATTGACACTGATCGCTGTCCGCCGCAACACCTCGCCCATCGCATCGGCAATTCCTTGCAACCGCCGCCCGATGACCTCCACCTGCACGCTGTCAGGTCCCGAAGGGGCTCCGCCCGGCCAACGGTTGTCGGAACTGGTTCTGCGACAGTCCAGCGAACCATCAGGCAACATGGTCCCCGTCCAGCCAGGCTCCAATACCAACGTACTGTTATCTGCAGAAATCAATGCCGGACCGCGAACCTGATCACCGCTTTGCAATTGATCACGATCGTGCCCTGCTACTTCTTGCCAGCGGCCTTGCATGAAACAACGCACCAGTCGGACGGGTTCGCGTACTCTTGTCGATTCGACCGGCTGGCAGGGGGGCGGCTGCACGCGCTGCCAGCCATGCCACAGCCGCAACGCCACCCACTGGATCGGACGCCGATCACATTGATAACCAAACCGCTGCTTGTGGGCTTGGTGAAACCTATCCGCCAGCGTGGGCCTAGGCTCCAGTGGCAATTCCAACGTCGATTCGGTTCCCTCGTAGCGGGCATCGATTGTCCAGACCGACGTCTGCGTGGCATCAGCGTGGCCCGCGGAGGGCAATTTCGCTTGCGCTTGCCGCAGTAAACTAGCCTGCCAAGTCTGCAACTGCGGGTCGCTGACTTCGTTGCATCGCTTGTAGACACCATGCACACGGATCACGCCCTGGTCTGCCTGACCGATACCTATCGCGCTGAACAGACTGGCACCGGGGTGATCCAGCACCCGCTGCATCCCCAAGGCTTCTGCCACGGCGACGACGTGTTGTCCCGCAGCCCCGCCAAAACCGACCAGCGTGAAGGGGCGGGCATCGATGCCATCGGCAAGGCTGATCGTGCGGACCGCCTCGGCCATGTGTTCCACCGCGATCCGCCAGAATCCGGCCGCCAACGCCAGCGGAGAATCGGGGCACGCCCCCGCCGCACCCCTATGGCTGCCTTCGCCGCGCAGGGTACTTCGGGCGGTTTCGAAGCACTCCGCCAATCGGCTAACAGCCGCCGGAACATCCAAAGGAAAGGGAAACCGCTCCGCTTCCAAACGGCCCAGCAGAACATTCAAGTCTGTAACCGTCAGCGGGCCACCCCGTCCGTAACACGCCGGACCAGGATCCGAACCGGCACTGTTGGGGCCGACCAGCAATCGCGGTCCGTCAACCCGGCAGATGGACCCTCCGCCCGCCGCGATGGTCTCGATCGCCATCATCGGCGTCATCATCCGCAGCCCCGCCTTACGCGACTCGTAGTGCCGCTTTATCTGTCCGTCAAACAGGCTGACATCGGTGCTGGTGCCGCCCATATCCAGGCCAATCGCCCCAGGATCTAGTGCGTGCTGAACAGCCAAGCGAGCCACCGCGACGACGCCGCCAGCCGGTCCTGACAAAACACTTTCGGCACCGCGAAACGAACCCGTTTCCACCAGTAATCCACCGCTGGTCATCCACTGGACATCCGCATTCTGGCCGCCACCAAGTTGTCGTTGGACCCGCTGCGTGTAGCGACGTACTATCGGGGTCAGGTACGCATCAAGCGTTGTTGTTTCGGCGCGAGCAAGCAGTTTGATCAAGGGGACCAATTCGCTGGAGCGGACGATATGCTCAAAACCCATTTCACTGGCGATTCCATGAATCATTTGTTCGTGTTGATCGTTTCGGTATCCATGCAGCAGGCAAATCGCCAGCGATTCAATTCCGCTTTCCCGCAGCGTGGCAAGCGCGGCACGCGTGGCTGTCGCATCCAGCGGTTGCAGGACACGGCCAGCGGCGGACAACCGCTCGTCAACCTCGACGACGGTCTGCGTCAATGGCGCGAACTTTCGAACCGCCAAGGCAAACAGGTCGGGCCGCTCCTGCTCTCCAATTCGCAGCAGATCTTGAAACCCTGCGGTGGTCACCAACGCGGTCGCCGCCCCTTGTCGTGTCAGCAGCGCGTTGGTGCCGCGGGTCGTGCCGATCCGAACATCCAGCCCCGGTAGGGGTTGCGCCAGCGGCAAACGCAGCAGTTTCCGCACTGCTAAAGCCGGGGCTTCCAGATCGCAAACCAATTCGTAATGGAACCCGGTCGGCACATTGGCGTCCAGGTTACGCAACGTGAATCGTCCGTCTTTGGCTGAAAAGTCAGCCACCCTTCCCACCCGTACGACCTTGCCGCCCGAATCCAGTACACGACATTTAAATCCTCGCCAAAAATGCTCGGGGTCGCCACGACGACGCGGGTCCTGACCGGTCCAATTCCCCAACGTGTCTTGACGCACGCCCTCCAGACGTCCCTTCGTCGCGCCGCTGCTAAGCACCTTCAGCGTCTGGGGTTGTCCCTTGACGACCGCCACGCAGTCGGTGAAGGTGCCGCCAACATCCAACCAAACTTGGATTTTGCTTGTCACCGTTGGACTACGTTTCCTTATCCGGGATGCGAATGCAATACAAATGCTTTTCAGCCCGGATATACAACGAATCGCCCACGGGGGCCGGTGTCGCATCGACCGGTTCGCCCAACTGATTGGTGGCGACGACTTCAAACCGATTGGCATCTTTGATCACCGTGATCGCGCCGCTGCGGTCAGTCAAATAGATGTGCCCCCCGGCAGCAATCGGTGATGCATAGGTTCGACTTATCCCGGGTACACGCTGAGTGCTGTAATGCGGTTTGCCGGTCTCCGCGTCCAAGCAAGTCAGCAGCCCCGACTGACCTTTGTAGAAGTAAAGTCGCCCGGAAGAGAGCAGCGGCGAGCCGATATCGGGGGTATCGCGATCCACGGTCCATACCACATCCGTCGTCAAACGAATATCGCCGCTCCCGGTCGGCAAGAAAGCGCCCAGGAACGAACCGCGAAAACCGCTGCCGATGTAGACGCGACGGGCGTCAGCGACCGGGGACGCCACGGGACGAACCGTCTGGCCTCCGCACCGCCACAACTCCCGCCCGGTCGCCAGATCGTAAGCCCGCGCTTGATTCTGGCCGTTCGTGATGACTTGCTGGACACCATCCACATCAATCACCAACGGCGTTGCCCAGCAAGTCGGTTCGTCACGCGGTACCTGCCAAATGGTTTCGCCCGTCTGTTTGTCAATCGCATATAACGACGAGGGACCTTCGTGGTCCCAGGGCACAACCAGCAGTTCCGCCGTCAACGCTGGCGAACTTCCTTCGCCAAAGCCGCTGCGGGTATCCATCGGGCCAAAATCATCTCGGCTCCAAACCAATTCGCCATCCATCGTGTAACAATATAGCCCCCGCGAACCAAAATGGCTGTAGACGTGCTGACCGTCGGTGCATGGCGAAGCGGAGGCAAAGCCATTGGTGGCATGCGTTCCCTGATGGGGGACCGCTTCGACCGCGACTTTTCGCCACAAAAGCTCGCCACTGTGACGGTTGAAGCAATAGGTCTGAAACGATAGCTTGCCCGCGGGACCACCCCGAACCGGGACCGCCGTGACCACAAATAGCCGATCGCCCCAGGTGACAGGGGAACCAGAACCTGCACCGGGGATTGGAACTTTCCAGACCACATTCTGGGAATTGCCGAATTCCACTGGCGGCTGCGCATTGTTTGCCACGCCGTTGCCGCCCACACCTCGCCAGTGACCCCAAGAATCGGCCACGGCCATGCGACCAAACGAAAACAACAAAACCAAGCAGAATGTAACGCGAAAGAACATATTCACTCCCCCTTCCTGAAACAGTAAGCTGCGGACCGATCAGTCGCGCGAAACCGGGACGATCTTCAATTCCAACCGCTCGTCCTTGCGCTGCAGCGCAATCGTCACCGGTTCACCGACCTTCAACGCTTCGATCGCATAAGTGTAATCGTAGATGTTTTCGATCTTTCTGCCCGCCAGTTCCACAATCACGTCACCTCCACGAATGCCTGCCTGCTCCGCCGGAGTCTTCGGACGCACCCCTGACAGTTTAACTCCCTTCACGTCACCCGACGCGTAATCAGGAATCGTGCCAAGAGATGCTGTCATTCGGACCCGGGGGGTCTCCTGCTCACTTTGACCGTCACCAGGGTCGAAAGTCGGATTCTGGTCGGCCAGCAGTAACCCTCGCGTCAACAAGGCCGTTAGATGCGCGACCTT
>SLFV01000290.1 GCA_007124075.1 Roseimaritima sp. | reverse complement strand
TACTGTAATTGCGCGTTGGCGACCACAAACTCTTCGGCAATGGCCGGATAGGATTTCTTCAATTCCTCCGACACCTTGCGCATTGCCTGGTCCAGACCCAAGCCCGCCTCCACGCAGACAACCATCAAGTCCAGCGCGTCGGGCAGTCCTAGGAAGATTGCATTTTTGCGGCGACTGATCGCAAACGACAAAATGTACTCGGGAATAAAATATCCAATTCCCCCCCCCACCAAAGTTTTTGTCAACAGCGGCAGGGTCAGCCCCGAAGTGATCACGCCGAACACTCCACCGACAAACAAGCCAGCGGCAGCGAACATGAGCTGCAACCCCTTAAAAACGACAGGAGCTGAATCGCGGCGAAACCCCGCGTGCATCAGCCGTTCGCGCAGCTTGCCCAGTTCCTTTTCGTTTTTGGGCTGCATCGAATTGCCTAGGGGACAAGTCGCACGCTCCAAGACGGCCGTCAAAGCATCGGCTTTCTTTTTGTCCCGCTGCGCATCTGACTCGGCACCGTCTTGGCTGCCGCGTCGGCGCGGATTCCGGAGTTCATCCAGCCTGGCTTCCGCACGTGGTTGGTCATCGCCACTGACGCGACCGATCAGCAACCATGCGACAGCAGAAACGGCAACGAAGATCGCCATCGGAACCAGGACGATGATCAATGAGGAATTTGCAACTAGTAACATGACAACGCTCGGTAGGAAGATCGCAATCGACTAAGCAGGTTAAGTGCATCAAAATTGGCGGCAACTGTGGCCCGCCATATTCGATCCAAGAGGGGAAGTTTTACTGTTAACAGAAAGGCAATTAGACCTTGATCGTGACAATTTTACGGATGACCAAGGCACCCAGTACTTGTGTCACCAGGCCAAATCCCAACAGTTTTTGGCCTATGGAGTCTGTAAACAATGTCATGATGTAGTCGGGATTCATCCACAGCATCACCAAGAACAGCAGGGGTGGCATTGCCAGCAGCACGATCCCACTCAGGCGGCCCTCGCCGGTTAGGGCTTGGATCTGCCCCAAAATCTGCAACCGTTCGCGAACAAGATGGCCAATTTTGTCCAGGATTTCCGCTAGGTCGCCACCGGTCTGGCGCTGCAGGATCACGGCGGTTGCGAAAAATCGCACATCCATGTTCGGGATTCGCGTGGCCATGTCGTCCAAGGCCTCTTCCAAGGGAATACCCAAGTTCTGTTCCTGGAAAACTCGACCAAACTCGATATTGATCGGTTCGTTCATTTCCGAAGCAATTAAACCGAATCCGGCGGCCAGCGAATGTCCGGCGCGAAGCGAGCGTCCCAGTAGTTCCAGCGCTTCAGGCAGTTGTCTACCAAATAAGGCCATCCGTTTTGCGCGGCACATCCTTAGCCAAAACGCGGGGATTCCCGCCAGAATGATACCGCTGATCGGCGCGAACAGGATCGGCACGCTCGGAATCAACACCGGCACCAAGAAGCCGAACATGCCAGCCCCTCCGCAGATCATCAAAAATTGCGTCGCGGTCAGACGGACATTGGCTTGTTCGATGTAAGCCGTTAGTCCTGGCATCGACCCGAACAACGAATCGAACATTTCTTTGCGTGTTTCCAATCCTCCGTCCAGCAGCAACGAAGGCTCTTTGCCACCCGCGTTGGCCCCACGACGCGAGGCCAACAGGTCCAAACGCGCTTCGGTCGCGCTGGTTTGTTCACTTGGCACAAAGCTGGCGACCGCAAAAGCGGCCAAGGCGGCGCAGCAGATACCGACGGCGACGATCGTCAAGATGGGAATCATGGTTTAGGGTCACCCTGATGGTTGAGGGAACGGAACGATTCCGTTAGCTGGGCCGTGACTGTCAGTTCCGGGAAATGGGGAGGGCAAGCGATGGGTTGATGACTACGCCTGCATCATGATACGTTCTCGGAACGCGCTGGCAGGCAGACGCACACCCGCAGCTTCCAGTTTGTGCATGAACGTGGGACGCACGCCCGTGCATTCAAAATGCCCAAAAGCTTTACCGTTTTCGTCCACACCTTGCTGTTTGTACCGGTAGATATCCTGCAACACGATGGTGTCCTGTTCCATGCCGACGACCTCCGTGATTGCGGTCACCCGTCTTGGGCCTCCTTGCAAACGATTGGCCTGAATCAGAACGTCAACCGCACCTGAGATCTGCTGGCGGATCGCCTTGCCCGGCATTTCAAAGCCGGCCATCATGACTAATGTTTCCAGACGAGCGATTGCGTCGCGAGGTGTATTTGCGTGGATCGTTGTCAAGGAACCATCGTGCCCAGTGTTCATGGCTTGCAGCATGTCCAACGTTTCTCCACCGCGGCATTCCCCGATAATGATTCGTTCTGGTCGCATTCGCAGCGCGTTGCTGACCAGGTCCGTCGCGGTGACGCGTCCGTTCCCTTCGATGTTGGCTGGCCGAGTCTCCAGGCGGACCACGTGGTCTTGCTGCAGTTGCAATTCGGCGGCGTCCTCGATCGTCACAATTCGGTCGTGGTGACTGATGAACGACGACAGCGTATTCAGTAGCGTGGTTTTCCCGGAGCCCGTCCCGCCGGCGATGACCATGTTCAAGCGGGCTTTGATGCAGCCCTCCAGCAGCATCACCATTTCCGGCGTGAATGCTCGGTAATTCAGCAGATCCTCCAGTTTCAGCGGGTTGCTGCCGAACCGCCGAATACTCATCGCGGCACCGTCAAGCGCCAAGGGCGGAATGATCGCATTGACGCGGCTGCCATCTTCCAAACGCGCATCGACCATGGGGCAGGTTTCGTCCACCCGCCGACCGACGCGACTGACAATCCGGTCGATGATCTGCAGCAGATGTTTATTGTCGCGGAATTCAACTTCGGTTTTTTGCATCTGCCCCCCTTTTTCTACGTATATGTTCTTGGGGCCGTTGATCAAAATATCGCTAACGGCAGCGTCCTTGAGCAGAATTTCCAGTGGTCCAAGCCCGAAGGTTTCGTCCAGAACCTCTTCGACAATTCGATCGCGTTCCTGACGATTCAGCAGCGTGTCTTCCGCATCGCACAGATGTTCGACAACCATGCGGATTTCGCGTTTAAGCGTTTCGCCCTTCAGATCCCCGACGCGCGACAGATCCAGCTTGTCCACCAATTTGGCATGAATACGCGTCTTGATTTCTTCAAAAGCACGTTGGCGATTCGGTTCCGCACCGCGAACCGTTGGGGCTGTGGTTTTCATGTGGTGTTATCCCGACTTTGTTTCCCGTGTAAATTTTGGTGACGCATCTGCTGGAAGAATGCGTTATTACGGAAACATAGCTCATAAAAACGACGCAACAGGTAGCTTTTCCCAATTCCACAATGCGTTGCAAAACCGTTATCATGAGGTCCCGTCGTGCAGCGTCGGGGATGGGGGGGCTCGTCATGGGCCCGGTACGAACGAAGAAAAGGATTGCAAAACGATCATGGCGTCTCTGTTTGTCATTCGTGGCCGTGATCAGGGTCGGCACTTTCAGTTGTCCAAAGGCCGGCAGACGATCGGTCGTGACCCGCGGAGCACGTTTCAGTTGCTCGACAGCGAGGTGTCGCGTGAGCACGCAGCGTTAATTTCCGAGGATGGAATCGCGTTCACTTTGCACGATTTACGAAGCAGCAATGGCACCGAAGTCAATAGCGCAAAGGTCGACCAGCATCGCCTGACCAGCGGCGACCGGATTCAGATTGGCCAAACCTTGTTGATTTTTACCGGTTCCCGTCAACCGCAATCGATCGAAGCAACACATCATGTGGACATCGTTCAACAAGCGGCCGAAAGCGATTTTTCCCGGATCGTGTCGTCGTCCGATTTGTCGGTTTCGGCAGCCAGCGGTGATCGATCTTTGGAGGTGATGTACCTGACCGCGTTGGCCGTGGGGCGGACAAGTGACCTGGACGAACTGCTGCGGCGAGTTTTACAACTGGTTTTCGACTGGGTGGTGGCCGATCGGGGCTGCATCATGCTGGCGGATCCCGAGTCGGGGGAATTGCAGCCAACAGCCAGGATCGATCGTCAACCAGGCGACCAGGTAGAAACGTTGGCGATCAGCCGCACGATCTTGGACTACGTGTTGGAAAATAAAGAAGGTGTCCGCACCAGCGACGCGAAAGAGGACTTGCGCTGGGATGCCGGGCAGTCCATCGTACAGGGGGGGGTCCGCGAGGCATTATGCGTACCTCTGCAGGGTCGGTATAGCATTGTTGGAGCAATGTATGTCGACACCTACACAAGTTCGGGTGCCTTGATTCGGGACGGCCAGGTGGGTCGTTTTGATGACAATCACTTGCGACTGATGACGGCGATCGGATATCAAGCCGCGCTTGCGATCGAGGATACGTATTACTACTCCGCGATGATGCAAAGCGAGCGGCTGGCAGTGATGGGGCAAACGATCGCCAATCTTTCGCATCACATCAAAAATATCTTACAGGGGATCCGCGGGGGGAGCTATTTGATCGATGCAGGGTTGCAGCGTGAGGACCAGGATGCCGTCCGGCGCGGTTGGTCGATGGTGGAAAGGAATCAGGAACGGATTTCCAATTTGGTTATGGATATGCTGTCGTTCAGCAAGGAACGCCAGCCGGAAAAACAAATAGCCGATTTGCGGGAAACCGTTGCGGAAGTGGTCGAATTGATGCGTTCGCGTGCTAGCGAATTGGAGTGTGAACTGATTTTTTTGCCTGATCCGGATTTACCGGTTGCTTTTTTTGATCCGGATGCACTACATCGGGCGATCCTAAACTTGGTAACCAATGCAATCGATGCCGCCTGCGCGTCCGAACGACCACAGGTGGTGGTTTCCACGCTAGCAACCTCCGCGGGCGAGGTTGTCTTCCAGGTTGCGGACAATGGTCCGGGGATCCCAGCGGAAGATCGTCAAAAGATTTTTTCTCCCTTCGAATCAGGTAAGGGCGCGAGGGGTACAGGATTAGGGTTGCCCGTAAGTAAGAAAATTGTTGACGAACATGGCGGACGAATCGAGGTTGACGATCGTGAGGGAGGGGGTGCCGTGCTGCGAATTTTTCTCCCCCCGCCTCTGGACGATCGTCCAGAAACGCGATTACCGCTCTCCTCTCACGATACGCTGGCCTGACCGCAAGTCGAAACAGAGTTCTGCCACGATCCAAATTTGCGATTTTCTAGTTCCCTTGCGGGGTCTTACCGGGGGTACCCCCCCCTTTCGACGTGCGGTTAGCAATGGCTGGGCAATAATCGCTTGGATTTTGGTTGTTTGCTCTCCCTGGATCGCGACTTGCCCGGGGGATGAACCACGATTGACCGACCTTTTTGGCGAACCACTTTACCCCCATGTGGATCCCCCTGAAGGGCTGCCGATCGCCGAGTTTCCCGGCTTGGAAACACCTTTGGCGGATTATCCGGTTGCCTTGGCCCCGTACACCGTCCAGCCCGATCCGGACGTAGAAATTCCTCGCTTCCGCAATCAGCTTTACCAGGGAGGCGAATTCCTGGCGGGAGCGTTGTGGGACCTAGGAGGTGGTGCGGATCGGCTGCGTCAACGATCACAGGAACTGCGTCTGCAGTTCGCGATCCCACTGGGTGGCATGGACCATGTTTTGGCGATCCGGCCGTACTTTCGTTCGGAGCAGTTGTCGGGAGTCACGTCCACTGACTTGCCGGGCACACTGTATGACACGGGGATCCTACTGTTCAATCGCAACCAGTGGAGCGAGCGTTGGTCGACCACACTGTTGGCGACACCCGCGGTCCGCAGCGATTTTCGGACCAGCCGTAACGCGTTCCGATTCCTTGGGTTAGCGCTGGTTAGCTGGAAGAAAAGCCCGCACTGGACATGGTCAGCCGGGGTCTTGTACCTTGATCGCAGCGATCTGCCGGTGCTGCCCGCAGCCGGATTTACTTGGAAGCCAAACTCCTGGTGGTGCGTCGACGCGACGATCCCAAGGCCACGTATTTCTCGGCGACTGTGGAAAGAGGGGGGCAAAGCCGAAGGTTGGTGTTACCTGGGTGGCATTTTGGGTGGCAACACGTATGCCGTCAAGCGTGCCGACAAGACAACCGACGAAATGACGATCCGGGACCTCCGGGTAGTGCTGGGGTATGAAACAATTCGCCCAGGGAATCGCGGTTTTTCGATTGAATTTGGTTATGCATTTTCCAGGCAGTTGGAATACGAGCAGCAACCTGCAAAAGTCGACTTCGGGGACGCGTTGCTGTTTCAATTCGCATGGCAGTTCTAATGCCGTAGCGACCAGGGTGCTCCGTAAGACGGAACTTTTTGCCCGGCCCCACCGTCCAATGTCGCACGCGCGGACTGGTTGGTGCAAACGCTACGACCCTCATCCCACGCGGCAATCCTAGCAGTCTTATTGATTTTCGTTGCCAATTAAAAGCCCGTAATTAGAATCCAGGATGCAATCTGTGTATTTTGCCTAATTGCCCTATGTTTCTGTTTCCGAAATGAAATAGAGCCAATTGGGGGCCGAGTGATCGATCGTTTGTTTATCAGCTTTTCCGCAAGATTTTCTCCCACCGACCAGCAATGGTCTTGAAAGAGGATGGTTAATGACCACCCGTAAATCAGGCAATCGTCGTTCCCGATTCCAATCCGTCTTTAATCGAGTACGTCTGTCGCGGCAGCGGCAGGACCGGCGTAGTTTGTTGGAGGCCCTGGAACAGCGACAACTATTGGCCGGTCCGGAGCTGATTGGCATCCAGCCCAACGCAGGATCTTTGTTGACCGATGGGGGACGCATCACGCACCAACCGCGCGAGCTGGTTTTTCAGTTTGATGCTGCGGCGGAAATCGATCCCGAATCGCTTGGTGCAATCCGCGTGACCCGTGCCGGGGGGGACGGTCGCTTTGAATCCGCCGATACGACGTATGATTTTGGTACCGGTGGTAACGTTCTGGTCCAGTTTAACGCGGTTCCCACAGGGGTTGCGGGGAACGGAGTGCGACTGGTTTTTAATTCTAGCGATCGTCCGGCGGGTTCTCCGCTGCCGTTGATTCAGGTGGAAGACCGGCAGATCACAGTAGAGTTGAACCGGAATCCGGTTCGCGCGACCACTGTGGGAGCATTGATCACCGCGCTGCAGAATGATCCGCAAGCCAGTCAGTTGGTCACCGCCGTCCAGTTAGCGGGCGCATCGATCAATCCGATTGGGGCGACGACGCTGCCTGGTTCGGAAGTCGAGTTGCGGGGAGCCAACGCGGCATCGGCCGTCAGCGATTTTGGCACCGAGGGTGCGGTACGGGTCCGCGTACTGTCGGCGACCAGTGGAGCCGAAGGGCGGGGTCGTGAATTGATTGTTGAGCGACGCAATTTTTTCGGTCCGGCGTCACCGGCCGTGTTGATTCAAGGGAACAACGTTCGTGTCCAGTTGAACTCCGCACCCGGTTTCGAGACCTCCGTGGCGCAGCTAATCGACGCGATCAACGGCAACCCGCAAGCTTCGCAGATGTTGTTTCTGGAGCTTCAGGCAGGCCATCCCGACACGTTACTGGGGAACCGTCCCACGAACTATTCCCCCCTGGTCCTGGCGGGGGCAAGGGATGTTGATGTCATCCCGGGGTTTGTCGGGTTGGGTTCATCTCCGCGTGAAGTGGTGTTTCGTTTTGCCGAACCGTTACCCGACGATCGCTACCAAGTCACGATTGTGGGCGAGGGTTCCCAGGCGTTGCAGAGCGTTGACGGCGATCCCTTCAACAACGGCAACAACTTTGGCCTGGAATTCAATCTTGACTTAGGCCCGCGCGTGTTGGCGGTGGTACCCGAACCAACGCGGCGTCAACCCAACGGCTCGCTCAGCCCCGAGGTGGGTGTGATCGAGGTGCATTTCAACAACGACACGTTGGATCCAGAGTTGGCGGAGGACCCTCGTTTTTATCAGTTGTATTTCACTCGCAACACCGTTTCGGGTAACGATGACGTTTTAGTTTTACCGACCGGTGTGACATACAGCAGTGTGACCAACATCGCGACGCTGCAGTTTGCCCAGCCCCTGGCGCGGACCCCTGATCCGCTGAACCCAGCTTCATTTTTAACCGGAGCGGCTCGTTTGCGAGTCGGTCAGATTGCCGAAGCGGCTCACCGCGCCAATCAGCTTGTCCCGCAAGAGTTCACGCTTGGCGAAGTGGAACCGGGCGATAGCTTTGCGACCGCATTGGACCTGTCGCAAACCTTTGACACCACCGGCAGCTTGCCGCAGGCGTTGACATTAAGGAGCGAGATCTTCAATACGACTCCCTTTGGGTTGGATATGCCTGGCGGTCCCAACGTCCCCGGCGTCAGCCGCATTCGTCCCGAAGACCCCAGCCGCTTGGATCGAATCGTGCCGCTGGACTATCTGCGGCGTGGCCCGGACCGCTTGGATGGGATCACCACGATTTCGTATGATTTCCCCAGTTCGTTTCTGGGCGACGATCCGAATCAACCTGGGCAGACCAACACGCGGACGTATTTCAACGTCATCACGGAGGAGCAAAAGCAGCGTGTGCGAGAAGCGATCCATTTGTTCAGCGAACACTTGGGTATTCAGTTTGTCGAGACCTCCGGGACACCGGTTGGTGATTTCTCGTTTTCAGTTGTCGTCGGTGACCTGGCGGGTGCCGAACCATCGGCGGTCAGCGGGCCGGGGGGGTTGGCGGTCGTTACGCGAGATCGCACGGGAGACGGGCGTCCCGACTTGGGGGTGATGGATTTCCAAGATTTTGACAGCTCGCTGGACGATCGGTTTGGCGGCCCCTTTTTCCGGGGTGCGATGCTGCTGGTCGGGCAGATGCTAGGATTTGGTTTTGCCGACGATTTGCCGCAACCGGTCACGCAAAGCACGGCTTCGATCTTTGCCCCTGGGAACGCCAATGAGCCTGCGTTCCCCAGTCCCAGTGACATTGTCAACGGCCAGTACATGTACCGGCCCGACAGTACCGATATCGATTTGTATCGATTCCAGATCGCGCAGCGGGGCAGCGTCTCGATTCAGACCATTGCGGAACGTTTGCCGCAAACCAGTCTGCTGGATAGTACGCTGCGGTTGTTCCGCCAATTACCCGGCGGCACGTGGGAAGAAATTGCCGCCAACGACAATTACTTTAGCCGTGATTCTTTGATCGAGCTGGACTTGAATCCTGGCACCTATGTCGTTGGCGTTTCGGCCAGCGGGAATGATGAGTACAACCCTGTGATCAGCGGAACTGGTTTCGGGGGTCGTAGCGAGGGTCCGTATCAACTGCGGATGCAGTTCACCCCGGCTTCCCCAGGTGCGGCGCTGTCCGACTCCGGCCTGAATGCAACCAGCGCCGGTGCTCCAACGGCTTTGGACGGCAACGCCGACGGCAGCCCCGGTGGATTGTTTAATTTTTGGTTTGTGCCCGCCGATCCGACGACTACCCTGTATGTGGATAAGGCAGCGCCTACGTTAGGAAGTGGGACGACCAGCAACCCATTCCGTAACCTGAAAGACGCCATTTCGGCGGCCCAACCAGGGCAAACGATTCGCGTGGTTGCCAACGGTGGAGCCGATGGATTGGTTCATACCAAGGAAGATAATCTGGCCTACCAGATTGGTGTTGATTCGCTGGGCAATGAACTGCCCGACGGGCGATCCCTGGTGGTGCCACGCGGGGTCAATTTAGTCATCGATGCGGGTGTCATCTTCAAGATGCGAAATTCGCGAGTCGGCGTGGGCAGCACCGCTCCCACCGTCGACATCAGTGGTTCCAGTTTGCAGATATTGGGGACACCGACGCTGCTGGATGCAACGGGCCAACCGGTACGTGATTCCGAGGGTAATTTGGTTCCCGGTAGCGTGATTTTCACCAGCTACAACGACGACACGGTGGGGCGAGGAAACACACCGCAATTCACCCCGACACCGCGGAGCGGTGATTGGGGGGGAATTGATTTTCGTGGGGATTTGGATGCTCGCGATCCAGCCCGCGTGAATTTGGAGGACGAGGGCATCTTCCTGAACCACATTCAATTCGCCGACCTTCGGTTTGGAGGTGGGGCGGTCAGTGTCGACGGGCGGACCGTAGCAGTGTCACCAATCGATATGGCGATTACGCGGCCGACGATCGTTTACTCCCGGATTTCCAGTAGTGCCGACGCCGCCATTTCAGCAACTCCAGACACATTTAAAGAGACAAGGTTTGATGCGCCGGAGTTTCAGGCTGCGGAGCGGTTTATCGTGGATTACGATCGAGCCGGACCGATGGTACATGGCAACCAAGTTGTCGGCAATTCGATTAATGGTTTATTCATCCGCGTGGTGACCAGAGCCGGATCGACATTGCAGCCCCTTACGGTGCAAGCCCGTTGGGACAACATCGACATTCCGCACGTGCTGACGGAAAACCTTGTCATTCAGGGGCAACCCGGCGGAGCGATCGCCGACAGCAACGCCCCTTCGGCGTTGTTGATCAGTCTACAACCCGCTTCGGGGACGGAGCTTACCGCGGGCAGTTACGCCTATCGCGTGACCAACGTGGACGCTGGCGGTCAGGAAAGTGCGCCCAGTGCCCAAACCTTGCCGATCACGCTGGCCACTGCGGGGGCGGTTCGCTTATCGCAGTTGCCCACCGTCGCACCGGGCAGCGGGTTTGTTGGTCGCCGTTTATACCGGGCGACGATTACGGTCGATCCAACGACGGGAGACGTCGTTACGGGACCATTCCAACAGGTCGCTCAGCTCAATGCCAGCAGCACGACGTTCATCGACAGGAATCCGAATCCCGGCGCTCCGCTAATCGAGCAAGCGATTGCGTTGCGGTCACGACCCGACGCCCGTTTGAAAATCGATCCCGGTTTGGTGTTGAAGATGGAAACTGCGCGGATCGAAGCCCGCTTTGGTGCCAACCTATTGGCCGAAGGGGTGGAGGGGTTACCGGTTGTATTTACTTCATTGGAAGACCAACGCTATGGCGGCAGCGGAACCTTTGACACCAATGGTCGTGGGGACTTTTTTGATTTCGAAGCGGGCGATTGGGCGGGAATTTACGTTGGCCAAGGGGCGGCGGCCAGTTTGGACCATGCCGTCATTGCGGGCGGCGGAGGGACGGCTAGGATCGAAGGAGGGTTTGCTTCTTTCAATGCAATCGAGGTTCATCAGGCGAATTTGCGGCTGGCCAACAGTCGGCTGGAACGCAATGCCGACGGTAGGTTGATCGATGCGGGCGAGCGTGTTGGACGCGGCAACAACGCAGCAGGGACAATCTTTGGCCGATTCTCAACCCCTGTCATCGTCAACAATCAGGTCGTCGACGGCGAAGGTCCCGCGTTGTCGTTTGATATTAATTCGCTGAACTTTAACAACATTGAAGACCGTGGTCGCGCGACCGGAAGGCTGGACGCGTTTCCGGCTGTAGGCAATTCGGGTCCCTTGGTCCGCGGTAATCGATTGGACAATAACGGCACCAATGGCATGCAAGTCCGTGGCGGTGAATTGGCCACCCGCGGTGTTTGGGACGATTACGACATTGTCCACGTTGTTCGCGATACGATTGAAATTCCCAATCAGTTTGTGCATGGTGGCTTGCTGATGAAAAGCGACCCACGGGGCAGCTTGGTTGTGAAATTCGAAGACGACCAGGAGCCCGCGGGGATTGTGGTCGGTGGCAATTTAATGACTGCCGCGGATCAACTGCGTGCGATTCCCGACCGCATCGGCGGTGCCCTACAGATCGTCGGGCAACCCGATTTTCCTGTGGTATTAACTACCTTGGCAGACGATTTCGCCGGCGCTGGATTCACTCCCGGCGGATTACCCTCACTGGACACCAACAATGATGGACTGCTGGGGGGCGATCTCAGTCAAAGCATGCAGCCTGGCGAGCGTCCGCTGCTGCCGACCGTACCGCAGGTCAACCGGGGTACGCTCATCGACAACAATGTCGACATCAACACCGTAGGCTACTTTAGTGCGGATATAGGTAACGGCGGACAAGTCGTTAGTTCGGGTGTGACCGTTTTGGACGCGGAAACAGAAGCGGTGTTGGCCAATCGAGATTTCATTTTTGCTCACACAACCTACGTGATCGTTGGGAACACCGGAACCACGTTGGCCGACACAACGATCACACAACCAGCGACATTGATTGCCAACGATTTGGTGGAAAGCCGCGGCACATTTAACGGCCCCAATGGTCCGGTTAACTGGACGGTGCAGTCGTACTTTCTAAGCGGGATTGCAACTCTATTTACGACGTTGGATCTGGAGTCGGTAGAAGGGGAACTAGGCGACATTCGCGTCATCAGCTACTTGGACGAGGATGTGGTGGTGGATCCAGACCCGGAGGTCGCTGGATTTGAGACCGATATTTTGTATACGGTGGGGACTCCGGGCCTGCCTGATTTCCGAGCATTCACGATCGATTCGCTGCGGCGCGTTGGGTTCTCGCATGGTGGGTTTTACTCCAACGACGGCGTCAACCAGGAGAACGCTAATTTTCTGGGCTGGTCCGCCGATCTGTTTCCGTTGTTGGAGGCACAAATCGCCAATGGTTCAGTTCCACTAAGCATTGCCGGAGCGATCAACACGGACAACTTGCCTCCGGCTCCCGATCCCGATTTCGGTGTAGTCTACGGTCCGGGTGACGTTACGACGGCGTTCGGTTGGGGCACCAACCCGCTTGCTTCGACAAGCCGGATTACGGCGTTTCTGGACTTGATTCCTGAAGAACCAGGTGACCAGGATCGGATTCAAGCTGGTTTGTGGAATGGGATCACGATCCGTGAGGCGGCCAGTGACCGCAATGTCGTCGCAATCACTGAAAACGAATCGGCGCAGGCGATGGCACCGGGGACCAACAACATCCCTGGGCAAGCTCAGTTCTTGGGCCAGTTGGCACCCAACGAGTTTTCCGGTGACGAAAACCGTCGACTCGGTTTTGTGATCAGCGGTCGGCTGGCTGCGCCCCATGATATCGACGTCTACTCGTTTATTGGCCAAGCCGGAACGCAGGTATGGCTGGATATCGACCGTACCCCCAACTCGCTCGACGCGATCTTGGAACTGGTCGACGCCAACGGGAACATTCTAGCGTTGTCCAACAGTTCGCTCGCCGAGGAAGCGGACCCCAGCCTGTTGTTTGTCAGCGATCGGTTGGATCCAGACTCGGTGCGACCGATGGCTGAGGTGTCCGAGCGGACCGAGACCCAAGTCTTCACCATCAGTAATGACCTGGATGATGTGGTTGGCGGTTTCGTCGAACTGGGTCTGTTTGGCCAAGAAGAAACCGTTTCGATTCCCAGCAATATCTTTTTGAGTAATCCAGCGGTCGCCTTGCAAAACGCGATCAATCAGACCTTCGGCGAACAACTAGGACGCGTTGAAGTTTCGCTGGCGAGACGCCAAACCCCGCAGTTTGACCCTGCTAACCCTGCGGTCATCCTGCGAGCGGGAGACGCCTACGTTTTCGAGGTCCGCTTTGACAATCGCCGCTTCCTGGGGAGCGATGTCCCCAACCTGCTGATGGATACCAGTGAACTGGCTACTCCCGCAGGCGGAACGGTCACGGTTGAATTTCAGGAGGTGATCGACACATTCGCCTTGCAAGACCAGTTTTCGACGAATCCGCGTGACCCCGGGATGCGATTGATTTTGCCTGGCGAGGTCGGTACGCAGAACTTGTATCACGTCCGGGTTCGCAGCAGCAACGCGGCTACCCCTGCTGATGCTGCCAATTTATTGGACCCTGCACGGGTGCGCGACGGCCTGACCCGTGGGCCGTACGAGTTGCAGATTCGGTTGCGGGAACAGGACGAAGTTCCCGGGACGCAGATTCGATTTTCTGACATTCGTTACGCTCGTACCGGTCTGCAGATCATCGGTCAACCCTTCCGTTCGCCTTTGCTGGGTGAGGAGTACGAATCGGCGGGGGAGAATAACACTTTCGAAGAAGCGCAACGTCTGGGACCGTTTGGTGTGGAGGCAAACGCCGAATCCGAGCGTTTGTCGGGGCCGCTAAACAGTGATCAGTTGTCCAAGTCGATTGCGGGACAATTGGACGATATCGACGATCTGGATTGGTACCGGTTTGATGTGCAGTACGAACGACTGACACGCGACGGAGCACCGTTGTTCTTCTCCGCAATCTTTGACTTGGATTACGCGGACAACTTTGCTCGCGCCGACATGGCGTTCTACGTCTTCGATGAGAGCGGTACGCTGATCATGACCGCGGGAGATAGCAATATCGCCGATGATCAGCCCCGGTTTGGTATGGGAGTCGATAGTACGGACCTGGGACGCGGCTCGGCCGGGACCGGGGATCCGTTCTTGGGGACGGTCGAGTTATCCGAGGGGACCTATTATGTCGCAATCGCGCATCAGTCGCGTGTCCCCGCACAGCTTGATCAATTCTCCGTCGTCAATCCGGTCAATCCCTTGCTTCGGTTGGAACCGGTCGATTCCATCCAGCGAATTGCCGAAGACCGTATCGGCAGCTCGGGAGGAGGAACGGCTGCGGTTCCCGTCGTGCCATTGCTGTTTGACCCCAGCACGTCCATTCTGCCCTACACGCTCAATGACGTGATGTTGTACACGATCGGTTCTGCCGGGGGAGGTTCTCAAACCGTGGAACTGAACAACCCGTTTACCGGCCAGAATTACGGATCGGTTGGCTTGGCGTCGGGTGACTTTGCGGACTTTGCTTTCATGCCCAATGGAGAGCTTTTCGCATTCAACCGGGCTTTGTTTTCCGCTGGCGGGCCCTCGGACGCTGGCGTGCAGTACCAGCGCATCAGCAGTGAAACGGGGGCTGCGACTGCGATTGGGCCCACCGGAATTGAAACCTATCAGGTTGTTTTTACCGAAGACGGACCTTCCGTGGTCCGCAGTAATACGGGTGTGCATCCCGAGGCGATGGCATTCCGGGACAACGGCTTGGGTTTCTTTGTCGGCAACCGGATTCCGGCATTCGGGCCGGACTATACTCAAAACCTCGTCTACATGTTTAATCCTCAGACCGGTGCGGCCTTCAGTGGGGACGTTGGCGACCGAATAGTACGGACCATCGTTGTCGGTGGCGAGGAAATTGAGATCGACGAGCGGGCGCAAGGCGCGGGGACGCAAATCCGCGAACGTGGCCACATCGAAACGCGGATCATTGACGCCGCAGGCAATCCGTTAAATCCGGACACCGCTCCCCGCAACCAGTTCAATGTATTGCGACCGACGGTCGTCGATGCGCTGGGCAATACGACGATTAACATCACTGACGGAACCACATTTACGATTACCAGCGCGACCGGAACACCGTTTACGTTTGAAATGGATTCAGGGTATGACTTTGTCTTCCGTCATGATGCGGAGCAGGGGTTCCACGTTGTCGATGGCGATCAATTTGTGATCACCACGGCGGCGGGGCCAATCACCTATGAATTCAAAACCGGTCCGGTACTGACCGTGGAACCCGCGCTGGTAACCAATGGAGCGGGCGTTGAAATTACGGACCAAAACGGAGTGACGCGTCGGTTTGAATTCGACAACAATGGCGTCGTCACTCCAGGATCCACCGGCGTCCCGCTACGCGATTTGACGGGAACCCGCATCAGTAACGATGCCGTCTTGGAAAATCTGATCGCGGCTATCAATCGAGCGGATTTCGCGGTCCAAGCCAGTGTGACGATCTCCAGTGGACGAGTTCACCTGTCGCACGATTCGCAGACCACACTTCCGGTCGTCAACGGGCTTGGCTTGGGAGTTGAGGGTAATTACGAAAGTACTCCGGGACTGGAAAGCAACCGAATTCTGATCAACGAGGATGCAACTCGCCAGGAGCTTGCCGCGGCGATTGCCGCAGTTGTGCGTGATGGGGTCGAAGTCGAATCGGTTGGCAATCGTATAGCGTTTTCTGGCGCGACCTCGGTTGACTTCAACGCGTTGCAACTCCGCGGGGTTATCTTGCAACAGATCGGTACGCCCGGAGCCCTCAATCCAGGGCGCATCCTGGTTCCATTTTCGATCGCGGATCGCGATATCGACGTGGCGTTACGGATCGCGACTGCCATTAACGATGCCAATTTGAATGGGATTAGCGCAACCGCCTCGGGGCGTGCGGTTTCGTTGACCGACGCCCTGGTGACTCGCCAAGGTTTGGGAGAAGGTTTCGAGATCGTTGGGGTTTCGCCGGGTGGTACGATTACCGGAATCGCATTCGTGGGCTCGGTGATGTACGCCGTATCCAATGCGGGCGGTCTCTACCGAGTGAACAACCCTACGGGGCATTTCCAAGGCAACATCGGGCAATATGTTGGTTCCGCGACCGATTTGGTGGGCATTCCCTTCACGGGTTTGACGGTGGGTCCGCGAAATGTTGATGGCGGACGCTACGCAGACTTGCTGTTTGGGACGACCAGTGATGGAAGGGTTTACGCTTTCAATACCGACGGTGTTTTGCAGCCGGTGTTTTCCGGTGGACGTACCAATATCGACATTGACGACAATGGGGCGGTTCGCGGCATCGCTTTCAGTACGTTGGATCGCAATTTGTGGCATGTCACGGAGAACCGCGGCGACGATCCCGGCCACGGCATTAACCCCTTGTTCAATGGAACCCGCGAAGGTTCCGCCGGTGGCAATAGCCTTTACTTTGGCTATTCCTCGGAAGCTTTTGATCAATTTACGTCACCTGGTTTCAGCCCCGTGGCTGTTCCTCGGCAAGACGGCCAGCCTTTGGAAAACACCTACAATTTCCCCGGCGGTGCCCACGGGGTAATTGAAAGCAACCCATTTAGCCTGGTTGGTTATTCGGCTGCCGACCAGCCTTTCTTGTATTTCAATTACTTCCTGGAGTCGGATCGTTCCGTCGACCCCGAGGGTCAAGATGCGTTTCGCGTGTACGTGATTGCCGAAGACGGATCGGAGGTTTTGGTTGCGACCAACGCGACTTTCCGCGGCCCGTTGGTCAATGATGATGAGTACGACCATCCAAGTCCGGGAGCGGGGAATCGTCAAGCGGTTCAGCAAGTATTTGATGGAACGAATTCCTGGCGTCAAGCTCGCGTGCCGTTGGAACTGTTTGCTGGTCAAAGCAATCTTCGGTTGCGGATGGAATTCAGCACTGCGGGCTTGATCGATTCCGGTACCACGGCCATCCGCTCCGTGCCAGGAAGTCAGCTTAGCAACGGTCAAACGCTGACGGTCGCGGGACAAACGTTCCAATTACAATTTGGCACGTCGCTGGTGATGCCACCGGGCAGCATTCTGGCCGCCTTTTATCAGCAGGCCGATGGTGATGTTCCCGGATCTGCCCCCGATACACGAATCACGGTGGACGTTGGCGGTGTCACATTTGTATTGAACGATGGCAATCGAAACGTCGACACCGATGCTGGCGAGGTCGACGTGTTGTTGTTCAACAGTGCGATCATTGGTGCGCGACCGCTGGAACGACTCTCTGCGGCCGAAATCGCGGCTCAGTTAGCTGCCGTGATCGAAGCCCATCCGCCGCAGCCACTGGTTAATTTGTCATTCAACACGTCGGTCGAGCCCAATAACACGCTGGTGTTGGCGACCCCGGTCCCGACGTCGCTGGGAGGTGTCCAGATCCGTGGTACCGGCACGATTGGTGACGTTCGCGATATCGATCTACTGCGTTTGGATTTGGCACCCGGTAGTCAACTGACCGCTCAGGCCGAAGCGATCGACGGACTTGGGTTCAACACCCGTCTGCGACTATTCGATGCGGAGGGGAACGAATTGGTGGGCAGTGCGACAATCCCGCTGACTTACACTGCGGTCAATTCCGAGACGGTCTTTCTGGGGATTAGTAGCTTCGGCAACGCCACGTACAATCCACGCGTGGAAGGCTCCGGTTCCGATGGAACGCTGGGAAGTTACATCTTGGATCTGGAGATCGCTCCTGAACTGGGATTGGTGACGGTGGATAACCGCATCGAACTGCTGAGCGACCTGCCGGTCGGTCTGCCCGGCGACAGTCCGTTGGGCTTGGTCGTGGGGCAAGCCACGCAAGGCACGCCGGTACTGATCAACAGCGGCATGACGGCGGAAGAGGTGGCCGAGGCGTTGCGTGAGGCCATGGCCAGCGTATTGTCAGGCGGAATCACGACTGCCTTTGGTGCGGGGGGTACATTGATCAATTTTGCGGGGCTCGCGGTCAACGATCCGGGGCCGTTCCCGGTGGCTGGTAACCGCTATGGCGATCGATTCGGAGACCTGGGGGCGGGACGGGCGGCCAATAACGCTTTCGAAGGGGTTTACATTGATGACATCATCATCGGTTTTGCCGAACGCGGTGAGATCGCCACGGGGGGCACACTCAATACCGAGTTTATTGTGGATCCGGCGTTGGGTTTGACCAATCCCGCTCGGGAAATCACTGGCCCCACGACCGGTTCCTACCAGTTGGAAATTCGTGATGCCAGCGAATATGTGCAGTCGCTTACTGCCAGTCCGTTCCGCGTCTTCGATACCAATGATCGTTTGGCCGACGGGCAGACGATTACCGCCCTACCGGCGATTGGTTTGATTGACGGAGCCAGTTTCACACTTAGTGATGGCAATTCGGCAATTACGTTTGAATTTGATCTGGTCGAAGCCGGTACCGGTGTTCAGCCTGGGAATGTGCGAATCCCCTACACCTTGGAATTTGTTGTTCCCGGAACTGCAACCATCAATCCGTTTACGGGCCTGCCGATCCCTGGCACCGGCGTCGTGCGGCCGCAGACAGCCAGCGAGGTTGCGGCTTCGATTGTTCAGGCGATTAATCGCTCTGATGTGCAATTGGTTCTGAACGTGTCCGCCTTGCCAGCCAGCGGAATTGATACGATAGCGGACCCCCGAATCAATCTGTTCGGCACATCTGCGGTGGACAATAACGGCGGTGGTTTGGCCTCGGTCGTACGGTCGGTCGGCCGTGGTGATGCGAATCGTCGCCGCGATGCGCAAGGTGTCATCATGATCGAAAGCAGTCGATTCCTCTTCAATAGCGAATACGGGATCGATATCCATCATGGCTTGACAGCGGAGGTTGCTGGCGAGGAAACGCAGTCGCTGGTTCGATACCCGCGGAATCTGGTGGAGTTGAACACGGAAGCACTGGTTCCCGGCGTCACAGTGCAGAGCAATGTGCTGGCGTTCAATAACTTCGGCGGGATCCGAGTCTCCGGCATCGAGACGCAGGAGACGGGACGCGATCCGGTGCCGTTTGATCGAATTATCAACAACACCATTATTGGCGGTGTCGTGACACCCGGCGTGACCGCGCCTGCGGACACGTTTGGCAACGTGTTGTTCCCATTGGGTGCGTTGTCGTTTGCAGATCGCGTGGTCTCCTACAACCCCGACGCCGGGGGCGGGCCTGCGCCTGATCCTGAGCTTCAAAACACCGCTGCGCTTTTGGGTCCACCGCGGGCTACCGGCATGGGTGTCGAACCCACCGACGGCAGCAGCACTTTGTCGCTTGGATTTG